>CAJBMJ010000258.1 GCA_903954045.1 uncultured beta proteobacterium
TGCAACGTGCAAACCCACTTCACCCAATTGCCCGCCGAGCTCGTAGGCTTTCTGAAACTCGCCGCGGTGGTACAGCGTCCAGGCTGTCAGCACGCGGTGGTCAGTTGGTACAGGTTCACGGTCGCCCGCATGCAAGCGCGCCCAGCGCTTTTGCACCATGCTCACGTCCAGGGCAAAAGCCCGGGTATGTTCAAAAGGTGTCCAGGGGCCCATTTTCTCAATCCTAGGCACCAGCGGGCGGGTTGTAAGCCCCCACCAGACTCAGCAAGTGCGTCCGCTGCCCAGCCTCCAGGTACGGGACCAGCAGGTTAAGCACATGGTGCGCTCCCCGCATCAGCGCTGCCTGCGCACTCTCGGGCTCTAGGGCGCGCCGGGGGTCCCGCACGTATTCATAACTCAGCCAGTAGGTCAACACCACCACCATGCTAGTGGCAGTAGGCTCCATTTCGCGCGAATCCATTTGTACCGCACCAGCGCGCACCATGCTATCGAGCAAAGCCTTTACAGAACGCGTCTTGTTCTTCAGCACAAACTGAAAATGCGTTTCCAGACGACGGTTTTTGCTCAGCAAATCATTCAAGTCGCGGTACAAAAAGCGATATTGCCAGATCAGCTCAAACAGTGAATGCATAAAAAACCAGGCATCCTCCACGTCGCGCACGTTGTCGCTGGCATTGAGCAACTCATTGAGCGAACTCTCATACCTGTCAAACAGCGAGTTGATCAGCTCGTCTTTGGCGGGGTAGTGGTAATACAAGTTCCCCGGGCTGATTCCCATCTCCGCGCTAATAAGCGTGGTCGAAACATTGGGCTCACCAAAGCGATTAAACAACTCCAGCGTCACTTCCAAAATGCGTTCGGCTGTTCGGCGGGGTGCTTTTTTGACCATGGTTGTTTGGGCTCAGTGGGCGGTTGTGCGGTTGGCGGTGGCAACCACATCACCCAAATCATCCATCACTTCCTGCAGCGTGGCAATGGCTCTGCCTACCCGAGTAAGGGCCTTCTTTGGGCTGGATAAATGCCGGTGCATATCGTCCAGCACATCATGGTTCAGCCTGATGCCATGGCGGGCCAATTTGGCAGACAAGCCGGTTTTGCGTGACCGCAGCATTTGCCGTGTTTGCTGATAGGCGTGTTCGGCTAAATGGCGCCGCTGGGCGTAGCTGAAAGTATTGGCCAAATACAACTCGGGGTCGCGGTGGTCTGGCTCAATCAAAATAATGTCAGTGTTCGGGTAGGCATGCTCATAGTGCTTCATGCCCAACTCCATGCGCGAATGGATCATCGACCTAAAAGTCTGGCTCAGCACGGCGGGCAGCCCTCCGTCCACAATGCGCGGGATGTTGCGTTTCTCTGGCGGCAAGCCCCGCTGCATCACCTTGGCAACCTGGGGTGAACTGGCATCAAACGGAACCAAGGGGTTCAGACAAATCAGCAAATCCACCCCGTCATCCAGCGCCACCGAGGCATGCATGGTCTTCTTCAACGCACCATCTACATAGTATTGGTCGTCAATTTCGACCGGAGGAAACAGCCCCGGCAGTGCCGAACTGGCCTGTACCGCCTGCGAGATGGGCACATGGTCCCAGCCCGGCTGGCCAAACGGCGCTGCCTCGGCACTGTCCAGATTGGTCGCCACCAGTGTCAACTTGGTTTTCAGCTCTCTGAAATCGTTGGTTCGCCCTTTTTGGCTGAAAAGGCGGGCCAGCTGCGTGTCAATTTGCCGGTTCGAAAATGCCCCCGTTGGCAGCCCAGGCGCCAAACGTTCCATAGCGCCAACAAAGGATTTGCGCCCCATTGTCAGGCCCCAAAAAGCCGAGAGCAACAGCCCGGGCATCATGATGCTGCGTCGGGCAAACTCACCGTAGGCTGGTTCCATCAGCCACGAAGGATCAAACGCATCCGACGCATCCCCCTCGTTCTCAATGAATGCAGAGCATAGTTCTCGGGGCGTCATTCCGTTGGCCAGCGATGCCGCAATAAAGCCGCCGGCCGAAACGCCCACGTAATGGTCCAGCTTGCTGAAGTCCAACCCCAGCAAAGATTCTTCCAGTGCGCACATGGCGCCCACCTCATAAATCGCCCCCAACGGCCCACCACCTGCCAATGCCAGTGCAATCCTTGGAGCCTTTTTAGATTTGGTGTTCATAAGAGCAAAGTGTAGATCTGTCAGAGCAGTTTGGTTGCTGCAATGCAGCAAGTAAAAAGGGCGCCATGGGCGCCCTTCGTGTGTGTGGTGTCAGCCGGGAATCAAGCTTGCTCCGGTGCAACGGTTGCAGCAGGGGAAGTCTTTGCTTTGGCAGCCTTCTTGGCAGGTGCCTTAACGGCGGGCTTGGCCGAAACCTTCGCCGCTTTGGCGGGCGCCTTTGCTGCAGGTTTGGCTACTGCTTTTGGCTTGGTCACCTTGGGCGCACTGACCTTTGCAGCCGGCGCCTTCTCAGACAACTTCTGCACCGCTTTGTTCAGCTCTTCAATGCGGGCAATCAAGGCGTTCACGTCCTTTGCAGAAGGCACGCCCAGCTTGTTCAACGCCTTGGCCACGCGCTCTTCAAAAATGTTTTCCAGCTTGTCCCACTGACCAGAAGCTTTGCTGGAAATATCAGTCGCCATGTTCGACATCTTGGCCGTTGCCTCGTTGATACGTTCCTCGGCAGCCGCCTGCGTCTTGCGCTGCATGCTCACGCCTTCCTTCACCAGCGCCTCAAAAGCCTTGCTACCTTCCGCTTGCGCACGTGTAAATGCGCCCAAGCCTGCCTGCCAGATCTGCTGCGCAGAGTCTTTCACCGAACCACCTGCAAGGGCTTCGTTGACTTTGGCGGCTTTGGATTTGTGAAGTTTGGTAACCATGGTGTCGGCTCTTTCTGTGGCGGTAATTGCAATCCCAGCACTTTACAAGTTGGCCGCTTGGGTGTGTAGGGTGGGCTTCCTATTTTTGGTGCAGCGTTAAACTCCAAGCTGTGACACCTACCCAGCATTCCTACATTCCCTTTCGCAATCGCTCCCTGCTCTGGCAGTTCGCTCGCCGTGACGTGCTGGGTCGTTATCGGGGCTCAGTGCTTGGCGTAACCTGGTCTTTTTTGACACCGCTGCTCATGCTTGGTGTGTATTCTTTTGTATTCGTGGGCGTTTTTCGTGCCACCTGGCCTGGCGCAACACAGGGCGGTGGCCTGGAGTTTGCGCTACAAGTTTTTGCAGGCCTGCTGGTCTTCAACCTGTTTGCCGAGGTTGCCAACCGTGCCCCTAACCTCATCGTAGAACAACCCAACCTGGTCAAAAAAGTCATCTTTCCCGTCGAGCTACTTACATGGGTGACAGTGGTTTCTGGTTTATTTCATATGCTCATCAGCTTGGTGTCATTGCTCGCAGTAGTGCTGTTTGCGCGTGGTTCGCTTCCCGCCTCTGCCTTGACACTTCCCCTGGTGCTCGCGCCATTTATCCCCTTGCTATTGGGCTTGGGTTGGTTTTTGTCGGCACTGGGCGTGTTTGCGCGGGACGTGGGCCAAATCATCACCATGGTGGTGAGCCTGGCCATGTTCATGTCACCGGTCTTCTATTCGGTCAAATCCCTGGACCCCAGTTGGCAGTTCTGGATGCAGATCAATCCGCTCACACTCATCATCGAGCAGGTACGCGCTGTGGTTTTGCTGGGGCAATGGCCCGCCTGGCAGTCGCTTGGTTTGTATGCGATTTTCGCCAGCGTCTTTGCTCTATTGGGTGCCACATTTTTTCGATTGACGCGCAAGGGCTTTGCCGATGTCCTCTAGCATTGCCATACAAGCACAGCATCTGGGCAAGAATTTCCAGATCTACAACCGCCCCATAGACCGCTTAAAACAAATGCTGGTGCGCAACCGTCGCCGCTACTACCGCGACTTCGCTGCCTTACATGATGTCAGCTTTGAGCTGCAAAAGGGCGAAGTATTGGGCTTGGTAGGCCGAAACGGAGCTGGCAAATCAACTTTGCTTCAGCTCATATGCGGCACGCTCACACCCTCAGTAGGCCAAGTGTCTGTGCACGGCCGCATAGCGGCCTTGCTGGAGTTGGGCGCCGGGTTTAACCCTGATTTTTCTGGCAGGGAAAATATCTATCTCAACGCGTCCATTCTGGGTTTGAGCAAAGAAGAGATTGACGCTCGCTATGACTCCATTGTCGAGTTTTCTGGCATAGGCGATTTCATCCATCAGCCCGTCAAAACCTATTCCAGTGGCATGTATGTGCGTTTGGCCTTCTCCATTGCCACCAGTGTTGACCCCGACATTCTGGTCATTGACGAAGCGCTTTCTGTCGGGGATGGTGCTTTTGCCCGCAAGTCGTTCGATCGCATCATGCGCCTGCGCGACGCAGGCGCCACTATTCTGTTTTGCTCCCACTCTCTCTACCAAGTGGAGGCCTTGTGCACCCGTGCGATCTGGCTGGACAAAGGCGTTGTGCAGCAAATCGGCCCGCCGCCTGCAGTCGTTGCCGCTTATCAAACCTCCCTGGACCGGGATGCCGCGCAGGTTTCTGCCGCTCCAGTTGTCGCACTCGCTGTGCAGCCAGAGTCTGAGTCTTCTGCAGAGCCTCCGATTTCCTCTCCCGCGGGTCACGCCCACATTGTCAAGGCAGTTGCCTCCGTAGACGGCGTTTCTGGCCCTAGTCTGAAACTACGCTGCGGCCAGCAAGACCTCGTAGTTCGCGTGGTGTTTGCTTCCGACACACAGCTTCCTGCGCCTGTGGTAGCGGTGACCCTCAATGCACCGGACGGACGATTTTTGGCTAGCAGCAGCACGCAATCGGATGGTTTGGTTCTTATGCGCGATGCCTACGGTCGAGGCAGCGCCACCATCACCTTTCCCCGCATTCCCCTGCTCAAAGGCGAGTACTTTGTTGGTGTGTATTTGCTCAGTGAAAACGGCATCCATGTATATGACAACGCTGCCAACGTCGCCACATTGCACTTCACCCAAGACACGCTGGAGCAAGGCGTAGTTTCCTTGCCCCACGCCTGGCAATACCAGGCTGGCGTAACGCAGTCCTAGTGCTAAATGTCTGACACTAGCCCCAATGTGCTCATGGTCACACGGGAGTTTTCGGGCGACCGTCGCTATGGTTTGGGTCGCAGCCTCTTGCCTGTCATAGAGGCACTCCAACGGCAAGGCTGGCGAGTTCGTTACCTTACACAAGAGGATTTACCAACATCAGCAAAAGCGGCTCGCCAAAAGTGGCTCGGCAGCATCCTGCGTTTGCCAGGAATCGCAGGCGTCGCCCAGCGGGAGACTCTCATTGGCGCTCTGTTTGAGCGTCTGCACATGGGCTGGTTTGCTGCTAGCACAGCTAGTGAGCAACAATTTTCAACCGTGCATTTGCATGACCCTTGGTTGGCCGGCGGCTTTTGGCTTGGCTGTAAGTGGCTGCGCTTGCGTGGTCTCCGCTGGGGGCTCACCGAGCACGGTTTTGGTTGCTACAGCCGAGCCACCCATGAAGATGGATTGATCCAGGGCGCTGGTGCACAACGCTGGTTGCGCCGTCTGGAGAGCTTTGTTCTTGGAAAGGCGCATTGGGTCACAGCTCCGACGCAGCTTGCATTGGATCAGCTAGCCCGAGACCTTGCGCTACCCCATTGTCCGCCCCATTGGCATTCCGTTGCGCACGCTGCCGCTAAACCAATTTCCGATCATCCTACCCAGGTTAAGTCCGCAACGCGCGCTTCACTGGGATGGACAACAACCGACATGTATATTGTGGGCGTGGGGCGACTCGCTCCGCTCAAACGTTTTGACATTCTGGTGCATGCCTGGGCCATCCTGGCAACAAGAAACCCTTCGCTCCACCTGCAAATCCTTGGCGGAGGCGACACATCCACTTTGCAGAAAATTGCGGATGCTGCGGGTTGCGGAGATCGCCTTCACTTTGCCGTAGTGGACGACGTCCAGCCCTATCTCAGTGCAGCTGATATTTACGTCAGCACCTCACAAACCGAGTCATTTGGTCTCGCGAATCTGGAGGCCTTGTGCGCGGGCTTGCCCAGTGTTTGCACAGCCGTTGGGGGCGTGCCTGAGGTCGTCGCACAGGGTGCTTGGCTTATTCCTGTGAACGTTGATGTCCTGACTACAGTTTTATCTATCCTTGTTGAAAGTCCCCACGAACGGTCCGCTTGGTCCTTAAGGGCTTTGGAACGTGCCAAGCAATTGCCAGATTTGGCCTCAATTGCCCATCGCTATGCTGCAATATTTCAAAGCTAAAAAACTGCGCAGCCAACTCGCAGCGCTCCCGCCTTGTCCCTTGCCGCAAGCATTGGACCTCACGCAGGCCAAAAAAGTGCTGGTCTTTGCGCCGCACCCAGACGATGAAACCTTGGGGTGTGGCGGCACATTGGCTCAGCTGGCCCAGATCTGCCCCGTGAAAGTTGTGTTGGTAACCGATGGCAGCGGCGCGGGGGAATTGCCTGCTGGCACCGCTGAAATTCGCCAGGAGGAATTCAAAAACGCGCTCAAAGTGCTCGGCGTCACAGATACTTTGCTGCTCAACCAACCCGATGGCGCTTTCCAAGGCAGCCCTACCTTGTCAAGGCAAGTGCAAGCCCTACTGCATGACTATCAACCCACTTGGGTGTTCATGCCCTCCCCGCTGGATTACCATCGTGACCACTTGCGTATCACAGCGTTCTTGGAGCCTCTGTGCCGCGCTGTACCCTCTGTCACCCATCTGGTGTTTTACGAAATATGGGCTCCCGTGCCGGCCACTCATGTAGTGGACATCACTGACCAGATAGCTATCAAGCATGATGCTCTGAACAAGCACGTCACCGCACTGGCCTGCGGAGACTATCTTGAGGCATCTGATGGGCTGAATCGTTACCGGGGCCTTTATTTGGGCAAGGGCCGGTTTGCAGAAGCATTTTGGGTCAATGCGGTCAATGACCCACACCCGTTTCAAACCTTGCAAGGATTCTCTGCACAATTGGTTACCAACTTGGCTCAAGATGGGCTGCATTCTGAAATTCAACACCCCAACGCGAAATAGACAATGGCAACGCAACTTTCCGTAGAGTTATTTGAAAACCTGGTGTACAGCGGCCAAACAGAAAAAGCAGCCGAGGTCCTGGCCGCGTTACTGCAGTCACTCGAGCTCCAATGGGGAAGCTTTGAGGGCATAGAGTGCCGTCCAAACCAATATGGGAGTATCAAAAGCGCAGACGCCCATGCCGCCGTGCGTATCGCGGCAGCTATCACGGCCCTGTTTGCGAACCGCCAATTGCGCATGTCACAAGCCGTGCATTTGCAACTCATTAACCTGCACCGTGTTCTGCATACCGTGTTTTTGGCCACAGACTTTGGCAACGCCGACCATCTTCTTAAAAACCTGGCTGCCAAGCCCTTTGAAACATCGGATGCATTTACCATCCAGGATGCGGCTTTTGCGCTGTATTGCCTTTTCTATGGTCCCAACTCCGGCTACCCACTGCTTGTTGAAAAACACCCTAAACCCTTGGCAGGCTTGGCCATGCGCTTTGCGGCGGCATGCCTGGCCTCCCATATGTGGGCAACTGCGGCAGCAGAAGACAATAGAAACAAGCTGCTCAAATGGTTTGCCCGCAAATTAGACAAAACCGAAGACCTGTCCCTTGTGCCGCTAGACCTGTTGCCACAGGTTTATATGGGTTGCACCTACTCGCTACTGCAAAGTCGGCACGAAATAAAGAAATCCATCAATCGCATCATGCGTCTGTATCTCATAAATACAGGCATTGACTTTGCCTACCGATTGCCATCACTTTCCAGTCAAACCAAGCCCATCATGGTGGTTGTGATCGACCACGTGTTTTCCACTCAGCATGCCGTTTACAGAATACTGGGCCCCAGCATAGATGGCGCTCGACAAAGTTTTCACGTGCTGGGCATCGCCTGCTGCACCCATGTAGAGCCCGCTGCTGCAAGTATCTTTGATGAATTTCTGGAGATTGGCCCAGACACCGGTCCACCCGCCAAAGTAGCGCACCGGGTGCAAAACATTTGTCGGGAGCGAGGGGCTGCGGTCCTGTACATGCCCAGCATCGGCATGGGTGAAACCTCTATCGTGCTGTCCGGTATCAGGGTTGCACCGCTCCAAGTCACCTCCATTGGCCACCCCGCCACCACGCATTCAGCGGAAATTGACTACTTCATAGCAGAGCAAGACTACTGCCCTGCTCAAGAAACCATGTCAGAAAAACTTCTGCTGCTGCAAAGAGGTGAAATGCCCTACTGTGCTTCGAGTGCTGCCATTGGCTACAAACGCCCTAAAAAACGGAATTCAGACGCCACATCGCCTGTATCGGTGGCCATAGTCGGATCACTTCCAAAAATCAACACCGAGTTCCTCCAGGTCTGCGATCGCATTCGCTCAGAAAGCGGCAAACCCATTCAATTTCACTTTTTTGCGCTTGGTGCACGGGGCATATACCGTGAGAGTCTGCAGCGCGTGCTCCAAGCCACCCTGAAAGAGTCCGCCGTAGTGCATACCCAGCTGCCCTACACAGAATACGTTGATGCGCTCGCACAGTGCGATCTTTTCCTCAGCCCTTTTCCATTTGGAAACCTCAATGGGGGCATAGACTGCATCATGGCTGGGCTGGTCGGAATATGTAAAGACGGTGATGAAATATTCGAACGAATTAACGCCGGCTTCCTTCACCGACTGGGGTTCCCGTCCTGGATGGTTGCGAAAACTGTGGATGAATATGTCTCGGGCGCTCTTCGCTTGATTCAAGACGCAGGCCTACCGCAAAAACTCGCCGCAGAACTCTGCCCGCCAGACATTGAAAACGTGCTTTATGCTGGTGACCGCGAGGCACTAGGACGCAAACTACTATCGCTCTTGCAACAAAAGCCTGAGCTTCAGCATTCATCCTGAGCCACAGTGACTTTCCTACCTTGAAGGTAGCCAGTTCAGCTGTCGCAGCACTTCAAAAACCGACACTTGTCGTGTCGCTTGAATATGCCGTCTTTTTTTGAGACATTGAGCCATCCCTGCCATTGCGTCTCTCTTGGCTTGAATCACCGGCTGCCCCTTCCCGCGCATGGAATACCACAGGATGGTGAACACATTCAGCGCCACGTGCAAGGGCAACATGATCCAAAACAAGGCCCCCGGCATATTCTTCACATAGGCCCACACCAGGTTGCGGTGCCCATGGTACAGCTGAAAATTACTGTGCTTACCTACCACGCCTGAACCCACATGCTGAACCAATGCGCTGCTGACATACATGCTTCGGTATCCTGCCAGCCTGAGTCTGAACGCAAGATCCACATCTTCGACATAACAAAAAAAATCTTCGTCCAGCACACATCCGTCGTCATCGCACACTGCGCTTAACGCGCCAGTGCTGTACAAACCAGCCGCAGCGCAGGGCCCAAATATCTCGGCATTCCCGTCAAACTGCCCCACATCACGCTGCCCATGTCCGCGTCGTCTAGGCAGACCACTCACGTGGTAAGTGTCTCCCACGCCATCCAAATGCTCGCGCTCCAAGTCACTAAACATTTTGCTGCCAAAACTCGCAAATGCAGGGTTTCTTTCAGCGTGCGTTACTAACTCTTGCAACCACGTAGCATCCGGGTAAGCATCCGGGTTGAGCAACGCCACCCAAGACCCCAACTCCCGTTCCCGCAAGGCATGGTTTACTCCACCGGCAAATCCCGTGTTGGATTGCAGCCTGTAGACAACAACGCCCGGATCTTCACGTTCAATAGCATCTGCAGAATCATCGGTGCTGTTGTTGTCCACCACCACAGTTACAAAATCCTGAAACGTCTGCGTACGCAATGCGCGCAAACACGCCAGCACCATCTCCCCACCATTGAAGTTGACAATGATGACCGTAACCAGAGGCGCAGCCGTCATTGCGTCCCTTTGGGCCGCTTCATGTGAAAACGGTACCCCGCTGCCATTTCAGTCAAGGCCTCAGCAGGGAAGGGAATCAACGCCTTGTCACGCACCAGACCCTCATACAACTCCGCCACAGTCATCCGCTTCAAACGCTCAGTTTGCGCTGCCCCAATCGTTTCAAACGTTCTGCGTAGCAACCACTCCAGGCTAAACTCGGGCCTTTGGTGCGCCTCCGCTTGCACGTACACCAGCTCCAGCCCCGCCTTTTCAGCAGCCACTTTCACCCCATAGGGCGTGAAATTAAAGTAATGGTGCGGCGCCAAATGCAAAGGCTGCAAAAACGGCACATCTCCAAAAATCTGCCCTCCTGGTTTAAGCAACCTTAACCCTTCAGCCAACAGCGCCACAGGGTCAGGCACATGCTCCAAAACGCTGTCTATCACAATCAGGTCAAACGTCTGGTCGCCAAACGGCAGCTTCAAGTCTCCCGGTGCCGTAATCAGCGTTGCAGTCGGACTTCTGTAAATATCCTGCGTCACCAGGTTGTCATACACCACGTCCCGCAGCCCGCAGCCTATGTCCAGGCCAATTGCCCCGGGCCGATTCAGCAAATCCAGAATGTCCGGGTGGTAGTTGCCAATACGCGTGTTCTCAAATGGCAACGGATTGGGAGTTGTGCAAACAACGCCACCTTCCAGCACACTGGCAGCCCCACCAGCGTCCAAACCTTGCCCAGTGATAGGGTCACGATAAAGCGACTTGGTTAAAGCAAGCGCCTTGGCCGATGCAAATGGCAAGGCAGCAGCACCAGTATTGTGTACAGGCGCCTCAATGCTGGCAAAGGGGTCAAGACACTCCCCCACAAACAGCTGCACCTGTGCTTCGGCTTTAGTAACTCCATTGGCCTCTGGCGTCAGCAAGTGCAACTCAAATCCAAAAGCTATTTCCGGCTCCAGCGCAAAAGCGGCGCACACATCCGGCCTTTCCTTGATGCAACAGTGCACCAACGGCCAATTCGATTGGGCAGTCAGATCACCGCGCTGCACATGCGTTACCCATCCCTCCAAAGTCATCCAGTTGGCTGCACGCATCTCCGCACGGTCTAGATGCAATTTGACGTTTGGCGCCGTGGTTATCGTCAGCTGGTTGGCGGGAATGAGCGACATCAATTTTTCAGCGCACGAACGCTCGGGTTGAGCCGGTCATTGGCAGACCGCACCCAGACCCTGGGCGCAATCTCCAGCTTAATCCCCAGCGGCTGCCGCACTTCCCAACGCGTGCTGTTGACCGACAGGTTAGGATTGAAGTAAGGGTCTCCCTCGTCCAGAAACTTTCGCCATTTCCTCTGAAAAAACGCAGAGTCCTCCGGGTGCGGGTCTGTAGTGCTTTTCCCTCGCGTGTAAGACTCATGGTGCACCAGAGTAGCCATAGGGCAGAAGATGATTCTGAACCCCGCTTCGCGCGTCTTCAGGCACAAATCCACATCTCCAAACCCCACCGGCAACCCTTCTTCATAGCCTCCAATGCGCTCAAATGCGTCTGCACGCATCAAGGCACAAGCCGCAGTCACCGCAGAAACTTCGTGGTTGGTAATCAGCGAACCGTGGTAGCCAGGGTGCAAAGAGCCATCAGCAAGCCTGTCGTGCATAAACTTGCCAAAGTGCTCTGCCGCCCCATACATTCCCACGCAAACGCCCGCATGCTGAATCATGCTGCCATCGGGGTACAACAGCTTGGCGCCCACCATGCCCACATCCGGCTTCTGGCACAACTCCATCATCCGCTCCAGCCAGTCGTCCTGGGTGGCCTCAATATCGTTGTTGCAAAACAGGTAGTGGCTATAAGTTTCCTTTAACTGCTTCACCCCCCAATTATTGATCGCTGAAAAATTAAACACCCCCTCGTACCGCAACACCGTGTGTCGCTCTTTCAGCGTTTCAAAATACGCCACCGATGCCTCGTCAGTCGATGCATGGTCAATCACCACAATGTCGTACGCAACCCTCTTCACCGTGCGCTCAATGCTCTCCACGCACTGCTTCACCAACTCCCAGTGGTTTTTAGTGGGGATGATGATGGCCACTTTGTGCCCGGGAAGCAGCGGGTATCGCACATCAAAAAAGTTGAATTGCTCTCCGTCAAAAACCTCCGCATCTTCCCCGCACCGCTTCAAGTGATCTCGCAGAATCTGCTTCGACGTTTCCATCACATCCTTCTTGCGCGTGTTGCCGGCCGATGTTTTGTGCTGCCGCCATTGGTAAAGCACTTCCGGAATATGCACAATCTTTTCGGCCCGCTCCGCCACCCGCAAAATCAAGTCATAGTCTTGCGAAATATTTAGCCGCTCATCAAGCCCGCCCAAAGACTTCAATAGCGATGCTTTAAACCCCACCAAGTGAACCACATACGGGCAAGCGCGCAAATACTCCAGCGAAAACGCCGGCCGGTGCGTATGTGAAAAAACCTCCTTGCCGTCCTCAGACAACAGCGCCTCGTCCGAATACACCATGTCAGGGTCCTCGGCCATCACGCACTGCGCAACCCGCCAAAGCGCTTGCGGCTCCAGCAAATCATCGTGGTCCATCAACACCACAAAATCACCAGTCGCAGAACTCAGTGCAATGTTCGTCGCAGCCGCTATTCCCCTGTTTTCCTTTAGTGCGGTCAGTTTGATGCGGCTATCCTGCTTCGCCAGCACTTCAAGCGCCGGCACAACTTCAGGTCGTCCAGAGGCATCGTCCACCACACACAGTTCCCAGTGCGGGTAAAGCTGATTTGTCAAAGACAATACGGTCTGTCGCAGCATCTCCGCATTGGTGTTGTAGGTGGGCATCAATACAGAAATCTTGGGTGGGCTCTTCAGAGCCCCAATTTGCCTGCCCATGCTGTCTAAGAGTTCTGGCGTAAATGATGCGCGGTGCTGACTCACCCACACATCTGCATAGGTCACTTCATAGGGCAGCTGCTTCCAAACCCGCTTTACTCCCACCCAGCCATCCACCCGGTTGGTTTGCCGCAGCTTCTTGTAAAACGGAACAATCTCCTTCGGCTTCTTTACCAGAATGCGAAAAGTCTTCCAAAACGTGCCCACCTTGCGCACATAGTTTTTCCCCCTGCGCAGTGGCTCCGTCAGTTTCCATCCCGTAGAGCCATAAATCAACTCCAAGAGCGCATTCTTTTGCTCCAAAATATCGCTCAAGGCCGCAGCGTGCTTTTGCAGAGCCCCAATATCAGCATTCAGCTGCATCACCGTGCCTTGCAGTTGCTGGTTGGCTTCGTTTTCCTGCACCAATTGCTCGTTAAGCTTCACACACAGCTGCGATGCATCCTCCCTGCGCCGGTCCAGTTCTTGTATTTCTTTGTCCCGAATATGGGTTGCAAAGCTCAGCAAATGGTTGATTTCGCCACCACTCCAAAGGTGTTTCCATTTGTCAAAAATAGCCTCGCGCGAAGATCTCACTGCCGCCTCACCCGCCGAAGGCCCCGCACCTGAATCCCCGTTGTCGCGGTAACCAGCAGTTACCGCGTTCACATGCAAAAGCCGCGTTTTTTGAGTCACCTGCAGCCAAAAATCCCAGTCCTCGTACAAATCCAGTGCCTCGTCAAAACGGCAGCCCTCCAAAACCAGACTGCGCTCAAAAAGCACCGCATGAATCGGAATAAAGTTGCCGTGCATCAGCCGGATGGGGTCAAACGCCTCGTTCATCACGCTAAACACCTCTGCCTCGCGCGACTCGGCAAACCGCACCCCCGAATAAGCCGCCCTGGCGCCGCCACCCTCGCCAAGTGCGGCTACCAGAAGCGCCACATGCGCAGGTTCCAGCCAATCGTCATCGTCCA
>CAJBMJ010000259.1 GCA_903954045.1 uncultured beta proteobacterium
AGTCCTCATATCCCTCAATCAACCGAACAAAGGTTACCCATGCGAATTGCTTTCAAATCTCCGCTTCTTTCCTTGGCCGTGGCTTCTACGTTGGGCTTTGCTGGCGTTGTCGGTGCCCAGGAAATTACGGGTGCCGGTGCTTCGTTTCCAGCACCCATTTATTCGAAGTGGGCCTCTGAATACAACAAGGCAACTGGTGTGAAAGTAAATTACCAGTCTATCGGGTCGGGCGGGGGCATCAAGCAAATTGACTCCAAGACGGTTGATTTTGGTGCGTCGGACGCGCCGTTGACCGACGAAGTGCTCAAGACAAAGAACCAAATGCAGTTTCCAACCGTCCTCGGCGGGGTGGTTCCGGTGATTAACGTCAAGGGTATTGAACCCGGCCAACTGAAACTGACCGGCGCGGTGTTGGCCGACATCTATTTGGGCAAGATTTCGCGTTGGAATGATCCGGCTCTCAAGGCGTTGAATCCAACTTTGCCACTTCCAGATGCCGCCATTGCGCAAGTTCGCCGTGCGGATGGTTCTGGTACCACCTTTATTTTTACCAACTATTTGAGCAAGGTCAGCCCCGAGTGGAAGGCTAAAGTGGGCGAGGGCACAGCGGTGAACTGGCCAGTGGGCGCGGGCGGCAAAGGCAATGAGGGCGTGGCTGCATTTGTGAACCGCTTGCCCAACTCTATGGGGTACACCGAGTATTCCTATGTGAAGCAGAACAAGCTGTCATATGCGTTGATGCAAAACTCGGCTGGCAATTTCGTCAAACCAGATGATGAGACGTTCAAGGCTGCGGCGGCTGGAGCGGATTGGGCCAAGTCTTTCTATCAAATCTTGACGAATCAGCCTGGCAAGGATGCTTGGCCGATCTCGGGTGCTACCTTCATTCTCATGCACCTCAAGCAGGACAAGCCTGCCAATGCGACAGAGACATTGAAGTTTTTCAACTGGGCCTATGCAAATGGTGGCAAGTCTGCTGCCGATCTGGACTATGTGCCCATGCCTCCTGCGGTGGTTGCGGCCATTCATAAGGCATGGGGTGAAATCAAGGACGGCTCGGGCAAGCCAGTGGCGTTTAAGTAAGCTGCCAAGCAATTGATACGGGTTTGCACGGGAAGTCAAACATGTCAACTACACTGGCTAACGGCGACTTTTCGTCCAAACCATCTGCCACTCAGTCGGTTCGCGCAATGATCCAACCTCCACCCGTCAAGAGGCCCCGTTCTGGGCCAATGGCTGACCGTATTTTTGGCTGGGTGGCCAAAGGTGCGGCATTGTTTACTCTGGGAATGCTGCTTGCTATCCTGGCTTCGCTGACCCTGAGTGCCTGGCCTGCAATTGATAAATACGGGTTGGGCTTCCTGACCAGTACCACATGGGATCCCGTCAAAGAAGAGTTTGGCGGTTTGGTCATGATCTACGGGACGCTGGCAACGTCATTCATCGCGTTGTTGATTGCGGTCCCGGTCAGTTTTGGTATCGCGTTGTTCTTGACCGAACTGTCCCCAGCGTGGCTCAAGCGGCCGCTGGGTACGGCGATCGAATTGCTTGCAGCGGTGCCTTCAATCGTCTATGGAATGTGGGGTCTGCTGGTTTTTGGACCGGTGTTGGCGACCTACGTACAGCAGCCGCTCCAGGCCGCTTTTGCCGGTATTCCTTACCTGGGTGCATTTGTTTCCGGCCCACCGGTGGGTATAGGCATACTTTCGGCTGGCATTATTTTGGCGATCATGATCATTCCCTTTATCGCCGCAGTGATGCGCGATGTGTTTGAGGTGA
>CAJBMJ010000260.1 GCA_903954045.1 uncultured beta proteobacterium
AGGCTGGGTGCTGCCGCTGAAACGACGGGCGATTATAGCGGTCGGGCATATTGCTGTGGGCGCAAGGGGCCCAATCAAGGGGCCCAATCGGCCAGGGAAGGGCCCAACAATTTGTAATGTTGAGAGCAAATAGAACTGTCCGCTTTTGTAGCAAATAGATTGTCCGGTTTTTCTGTCTGCTTTCTTCGACTGTTTTGTGTTTTTTATTTCTTCCTCATCAGGCCCCTGCCAGGCCGCCGGAGGCCCCCCCCTCAATCTACGTCAAGCAGCTCTGAGAATGGGAGTCTGCATCGCGGTCGTTTGACTTGCGATGCCCCGCACATCAAAGCGCTCCAGCAGCCTGGGGCCGTGCCAAACCGACAGTGACCCATCCACATACCGGTGTACCCGTACCGTGGTACGGCTATAGCTGTAGCGCATCTCCTGCTCTGGGATTTGCAATTTCAATCCCTCAAAGCGTACGGTGTTGTCGTTGCCCACTATGCGTTCATGCTGCTCACACAGAATGTCGCCCAACTGGGCCTGCGCCACGTAAGGCACAAACGCACTGCCTGCGCCTGCTGGCGTGCGGGCAAACTCTGCGTTGTGCTGTGCCCGATAGGTCTGCTCCAGATACACATTGGCTTCAATCATGGTCGTAATGCCTTGCTGAGCCAGTTCCTTGACCAGTCGGTCCTGGTGGGTGCGAAAGGCGCGTTCACTGCGTCCCCGAGCTTGAGGGGAGTAGGCCGCAATATGCTCAATGCCCAACTGCTTGCAGGCACGCCCCACCTGGGTCAAGTTGGTCTTGTCGACCTTGCCACCTGCCACAGGTGTGGTGAAGTAATGCGCACCACGGTCGGTGTAGAAACTGCAAAAAAGTCCATAGCGGGCAATGGTCTGCCCGATGCCGTGAAAGCTCGATGCAGTACCTTCTTGGGGGCAGAAGAACATCGATAGGTGCTCGCTGGTGGCGTCATCCATGGTGACCACTAGGTCCCAGTGCGCACCAGGCACCCAGGCATGGGTGGAAGCATCTTGATGGATCATCATGCCCACCAGCGGCTTGGGGTCACGCTTTTTGTGGTGCTTGCCACGTCCTGCCACCTTGGGCACCAAGCCCGCACCCTGTAGGGCGCTCTTGACCCAGGTGTAGCTTCGCGTTGACTGGCCCAGCGATTCTTGGTGGCGGCTGTAGTGGCTGCAGAAGTGCTTGACGTTCCAGCCGATAAAGCGGCTCAGGTACAGGGCGATGAGTGCATCGATCTCGCCCGTTGCTGCTTTGCGTTTGGAGGCTTGACTCAAGCGCCTGTCGGCCAAGCTGTTGAGGTCACCCTCGCTGTCCTCGTAGCGAGCACTGTAGCGGCGAAAACTGCGTTCGCATACGCCCAGTATTTCTGCTGCCTCCGATTGACTGAGCCGGCGCTCGCGCCAGCCTTCATAAACTTCTTGAAATCGCATGATCCGGGTTCCTTGTATCAAGTGCGCCCGGCTAAGGTTTGGTGCGCCCAATGGCACCTCCTAAAACCGGACAGGTTACTTGCTACAGCACCGGACAGATCATTTGCTCTCTACACCCGCTTCCAAGGACCCATTCGGCAGATCAGCATTTGGTAACATTGTTGCACTATAAGGGTTTTCCCTAGTGCTGACACCTCAAACAGCATGGGTCGGCTAGAGTTACTGATTCGCTACACTGAATTCAAATATGGATGCCGCAGAGACAAT
>CAJBMJ010000261.1 GCA_903954045.1 uncultured beta proteobacterium
ATATTTAAGAGCATTTACTTCTTTGACCCCAACGGCCACCGCCTGGAGTTGGCGGCCGACACCGGCACGCCCGACATGTACCAGCGCCTGGATGCGGTGAAGTGGGACATGCTCGAAGAATGGAACAAGACCAAGCGCGCGCCCACGCACGCAGCGTGGATGCACGAAAAAGAATTCAAAGCGACCCACTGAACTGCACTGCGCATGAGCGAACTCAACCGAACCCACAACCCGCTGGCCCGCAGCTGGGTGGCCAGCGCCAACGTCGCAGGCACTGACTTCCCAATCCAGAACCTGCCATTCGCAGTATTCAAACCAAAGGACAGCGACCAGGACATGCGTGGTGGCGTTGCCATTGGCGACCAGGTGCTGGACCTCAAAGCCCTGGCTGCCAGCGGCTGCTTGGCCGACACGGGTTTGGCACAGAAAGCGCTCGAAGCCGCCGCGCAGCCTTGCCTGAACACTTTCATGGCCATGGGGCCGCAAGCCTGGCAGGCACTGCGGCACGCCTTGTTTGATTTGCTGGAGCAAAGCACCAGCCCGGCATTGCAGGCACGGGTGCAGGTTTGTCTCGTCAGCCAGTCGCTGGTGGAATACGGCTTGCCCGCCCGCATTGGTGACTACACCGACTTCTATACCTCGATCTACCACGCCACCAACGTCGGCAAACTGTTTCGCCCGGACAACCCGCTCATGCCCAATTACCGCTGGCTGCCCATTGGCTACCACGGGCGCGCCTCCAGCGTGCTGGTGTCGGGACACGACTTTCACCGCCCTGCGGGCCAGATTCTCCCGCCGGGGCAAACCGAGCCTGTGTTTTCGGCCTGCAAGCGGCTGGATTGGGAACTCGAACTTGGGGTGTTTATTGGCAAGGGCAATGCACTGGGACATGCCATTTCGTTGGACGCCGCCGAAGACCACGTGTTTGGCATTTGCCTGCTCAATGACTGGTCGGCTCGCGACATCCAGGCCTGGGAGTACCAGCCCCTGGGGCCGTTTCTGGCCAAGAACTTTGCCACCACCATCTCGCCCTGGGTTGTCACCATGGAAGCGCTGGCGCCTTACCGCACTGCGATGGAGCGGCCCGACCACAAGCAGGACGATGTGGCCTACCTGAAGAGCGAGCACAACAGCCAGCAAGGTGCCTTGGATATCCAGTTGCGTATCGGCCTGCGCAGCGAATCAATGCGCGCAGCGAAGACTGATACACACTGGGTGTGCCAGACCAGCTACCGCCATGCCTACTGGACACTGGCACAGATGGTGGCCCACCACACGGTGAGCGGCTGCAACCTTCAGGCGGGCGACTTGCTGGGCACGGGCACCCTGTCTGGCCCCACACTGGACCAGGCAGGAGCACTGCTGGAGCTGACCGAGGGAGGCAAAGTGCCTCTGACGCTGCCCGACGGGCAGCAACGCACCTTTTTGCAAGACGGCGACGACGTCACCATGCAAGGCTGGTGTGAAAAGGCCGGTGCAGCGCGAATTGGTTTTGGCGAATGCCGGGCCACGGTGCTGCCAGCACTATTCCAAAAATAGATAGCAAGTATTTCAAAACTTGACTTGTGCGCATACGAGATATGTCGGTTAATACGCCGCTTGTCGACATGAACAATAGTGCGCCTGGTGTTGGATGCTGTCGTGGCACAGGGTAAACCCCCGCATAAACACGTATTCAATCAGTAACATAATTCATATCGCTTTACCATCCCACAGAAGGAGACACACCATGAAGACACTCATTTCCCGCACAGCTCTGGCCGCCGGCCTGTTGTGCACCGCCTGGGCCGCACAGGCCCAGACCGTCACCCTGAAAGTGCACCACTTTCTGGGTCCCCAGTCCATCCAGCACACCACCATGCTGAAGACCTGGTGCGACAACATTGCCAAAGATTCCAACAACCGTCTGAACTGCCAGATCTACCCCGCCATGCAATTGGGTGGGACACCTCCCCAGCTGTTCGACCAGGCAAAGGACGGCGTGGCAGATGTAGTTTGGACTGTGGCCAACTACTCCTCTGGCCGCTTCGCCCGCTCACAGGTGTTTGAGTTGCCTTTCATGATGACCAATGCCGAAGCCACGAGCCGCGCGG
Organism: uncultured beta proteobacterium; assembly: GCA_903954045.1. Classification (GTDB taxonomy): domain Bacteria; phylum Pseudomonadota; class Gammaproteobacteria; order Burkholderiales; family Burkholderiaceae_C; genus Allorhodoferax. Next base: position 2,094 of record CAJBMJ010000261.1, read on the forward strand.
CGTGGGACTTTGTGCAGAAATACGCCCAGGATGAATACAAAGACGTTAAGTTGCTGGCAGCGCATGTGCATGGCCCAGGCGTCATCTTCAGCAAGAACAAAGCGGTCCTGAAGCTCGAAGACCTCAAAGGCATGAAAGTTCGCGGCCCAACACCCACTGTGACCAAAATGTTGGGAATGATGGGCGCAACCCCGGTCGGCATGCCGGTTCCGGCCGTGTCTGATGCCTTGTCCAAAGGCGTGATTGACGGCGCTGTGATTCCGTTTGAAGTCGGCCCCGGCCTCAAAGTGCATGAACTGACCAAGTTCGCGACAGAGACCGAGAAAAACTCTCCCGCCCTTTACACCGTGTTCTTCATCGTCCCAATGAACAAAGCCAAGTACGAGTCCCTGCCTGCTGACCTGAAAGCAGTGATCGACAAAAACTCGGGCCGCGAGCTATCTGCTTACCTGGGTAAAACTCAGGAGGGCAATGACGTTCCAAGCCGCAAGATTTTTGCGGAAACCCCGGGTTACACCATCAACTTGCTTCCACATGCCGAGTTGGAGCGCTGGAAAAAAGCCACATCTACGCTGGACGACGAGTGGGTTGCCGACATGAACAAGAAAGGCCTGAACGGCCAAGCCATGTACGACGATGCAGTCAAGATGATCAAGGGTTACACCAAGTAAACCCCGGTTTGTGCTGTTGATGAAGGGCGGAGCGACTCCGCCCTTTTTTTGCAGATGAATATTTCTTTGAGGAGGCCGGACTGTGGCTGAAGTACTTTTAAGTGAAACAGGCAAACGCCATCACGGCATCAGCCATGTGATTGACATCTGCTGCAAAGTGCTGGCGGTTGCTGGCGGACTTACCCTGACTGCAATGGCCCTGATGTCCATGTGGAGCATCATTGGTCGCACATTTTTCGAAAAGCCGCTTTTGGGCGACTACGAACTGGTTCAAATGCTGAGCGCTGCAGCGATCGCCATGACCTTACCCTATACCCAGTGGGTGGGGGCCAATGTGATTGTGGATTTTTTCACCGCCAATGCGTCTGTCAAAACCAACGCCTTCATGGACTTGATTGCCAATTTGATCATGGCTTTCTTCGCTGCGGTGCTGACGTGGCGCCTCACCGTAGGGCTGATTGACCTGCGCAGCACCATGGATGCCACCATGATGCTCAACATCCCGACCTGGTGGGCTTTTGTCCCCATGATCCCTTCTTTTGCCCTGCTGATGGTGACTTCACTGCATGCAGCCAATGAACAACTTGGAAAGCTGCGCGCATGAATCCGATTGAATGGGGAGCCCTGATGTTCGGGGTGATGCTATTGATGCTGGCGGTACGCATACACATTGGCATTGCCATGTTGTTGACGGGCTCTATTGGCTACGTTTTCGTTGCAGGTATAGACCCGTTGATGAGCTATTTCAAATCGGTGGCGTTTTCACGGTTCTCTGTATACGACCTGTCGGTAGTGCCCCTCTTTCTTCTGATGGGCCAGTTCGCCACGCACGGAGGCCTATCGCGGGCGCTGTTTCGTGCAGGTAACGCTTTCATCGGCCACTGGCGTGGTGGTATGGCCATGGCCGGTGTCACGGCGTGCGCCGGTTTCGGCGCCATTTGCGGCTCCTCATTGGCCACTGCCGCCACCATGGGCCAGGTGGCCCTGCCAGAACTCAAGGCGCATGGCTATTCCGGCCGTTTCTCTACGGCTGTACTGGCCGCTGGCGGAACACTCGGCATTTTGATTCCCCCCTCGGTACCGCTGGTTATCTACGCCATATTGACCGAACAAAACATTGCCAAGCTGTTTTTGGTCGCCTTTTTCCCCGGCGTATTGGCAGCATTGGGCTACATGCTGGTCATTGCCATCGTGGCGCGGGTCAGCCCGACCGATGCGCCTGCGGGAGACCGCTTCACCTGGACACAGCGCATGAAGGCGATCATTGAAACCTGGCCGGTTTTGCTGATTTTCCTGGTGGTCATTGGTGGCATTTACGGCGGCTTCTTCACCCCCACAGAAGCCGCAGCGATCGGTACGGTAGCCACAGCCTTTGTGGCCTGGAAATCTGGCGGACTCAAAGGGCGCGGGTTTCTGGAATGCATGTACGGAACTGCAGCTTCTACCGGCATGATCTTCATGATCTTGCTGGGAGCTGATGTGATGAATGTTTTCCTGGTGCTCACACAAGTCAACGTCGCTCTGGCCAACTGGGTGATCAACCTGCATGTGTCGCCGGTGGCGGTGATGTTCGTCATCATCATTATCTACCTGGTGCTGGGCTGCATCATGGACAGTTTGTCGATGATTTTGCTCACCATCCCCATGTTTTTCCCCATCGTCATGGGCCTGGATTTCTGGGGACTCGACCCCGAGTCCAAAGCCATCTGGTTTGGCATCATCGTGCTGATGGTGGTGGAAATCGGGCTGATCACGCCACCGGTCGGCATGAATGTGTTCATCATCAACGGCATGGCCAAAGATGTGCCCATGAAAGAAACGTTCAAGTACGTCATGCCCTTCCTGGCCTCCGACCTGCTGCGCATCACACTGATTGTCTTTGTGCCCAGCATTGTGCTATTTGCGCTCAAGATTCAATTCTAAAAAGGGGAAGCCATGACCCAATCTACCACCGCTGCAGTTGATAACACACCCATTGAAGACTTCTCGCAATGCCACGCCGGCATTTTCAAGAAACTGGACTTACTCGGCGAACTGCCAGCGCTCCTGGAACCGGCTGCTCGTGCCCGGGAGGTTGCCGCCAGTTCATTGGAGTTCTTCAGAGAGGCCATTTTTGAGCACCACCTGGACGAAGAGCGTGAACTCTTCCCGGCGGTGCTGTCTCATGCTCAAAAGGGCGAAGAGCATGAACGTGTCAAATCCCTGATCGACCGGCTGACCCACGAGCACCGTGACTTGGAGCGGGTATGGAAGAACCTCGAATCCGGGCTGAAAGCTGTTGCAAAAGGCCATGCCAGCGAAATCCGGCCCTCGGACATTGAACTGCTGGTGGGCAATTACCGCAGGCACGCACAACTGGAAGAAGCCGAATTTTTGCCCTTGTCGCAAACCATTCTGGGGCGCAACTCCAACGTCATGGCGGCGCTGGGCATGTCTCTGCATATGCGGCACAAGCCCATGAATGTGGTGCCTTTCGTTTAACGGCAAAGCCCTTCAGGCAAAGCGCTGGGACAGAGGTGCCGAAACCTCCGGCACCTCCCCACTGGCCAGTTGCAATTGCTGGTCCAAATAGGCCTCTGACGCACCCAGCAATCCCCGGTATAGAAATCGGCACAGGTCACGCGCCTGCTGACCTGGCCATTTGGTCGGCAACAATTCGGCAGGCAACTCGGGGTCGCGCAGCAGAATGCGACGAAAGTCATGAATCATCAGGGTGCGGGCCACGAAGGCTGCTTCACCGTCCAGGTCGTCGAGCTCCGTCAGCAGGGGTGCGTAACTGGACAAAAAATCCGAGTAGTCCTGCGCCAGCAGTTCCAGATTCCAGGCGTTTTGCACCAATGCCGAATCATTGGCTGATGGACCGGAGAGCGGATTGCGGGCCATCAGAGGTAAAAGCTTGGGCAAAAACTCAGCTAGCCCCTCTGAGCGCAACGCATTCAGGCTCTCCTGCAAATCAGCACCGGGATGCACAAAGTTGCTCGGCGACAATTCACCAAAACCCTGCCAGCGCAAGGCACGGCGCAAGGCCTCGCGCTTGCGGGTATCCATCTCGCCCACCAGCATCACCATGCGCCACTGATGATCCCAGGTAGGGGCCTGGGCGGCATAGATGTGACGGGAGGCGTCTTCGAAACGACGCTGACCGGTGGCGGTGAGGTGGTAGTTGGCGCGACGACCCTGGGTCTCGGTTTGCAGCCACTCGTCCTTGACCAGACGAAACACGCTGGTGCGCACCAGCCGCTCGTTCAGACCTAAAGTTTGCATCAGGGCGATCAGACTGCCGAGCCAGACCGCACCACCGCGTGGCAGCACGGCATCGCCAAACACGGTGACGATGAGGGAACCTGCCGCAATGCGGCTTTGCTGGTGAAGGGCGTCCAGTCTGCGCTGGACGGTTGGCAAGGGCATGCCCCAGTGTGGCAGCAAATTAACGGTCGTCGAAACTGACCACCACACTGCCCGATGTGGCACGGGTCTGGCAGCTCAAGGTAAAGCCCTGTTTCACCAGATCGGCATCCAGTGCAAAGTTGCGGTCCATCACCACTTCACCCTCGAGCACCTTGCAGCGGCAGGTGCTGCACACGCCGCCTTTGCACGAATAGGGCAGGTCCAGCCCCGCATTGAGCGCGGCGTCTAGCACATGCTCGTCGGCCCCCAGTGTCAATTCGTGTCGTTTGCCGTCCAGTACCACCGAGAGCTTGATGCTCTTGCCCTGCAGGGTCTGGGCATGGCCCGCATCGCTATCGGCCTGCACCTTGGCGGCCACCTCAGCGGTGGTGGTGAAGTGTTCCTGGTAAATGCGCCCCTCGGGTACACCGGCCGCGAGCAACGCAGTTTGCGTGGCTGCAATCATGGACTCGGGGCCGCAAATAAACACTTCATCCATGCTTTTGGCAGGCAGCAGGCTGTCCACCAGGGCACGCACCTTGTTGGCATCAATACGGCCTTGCAATAAATCAACTTCCTGCGCCTGGCGCGACAGGATGTGCACCATGGTGAAACGGTCGGCGTAGCGGTCCTTGAGGTCTTGCAGCGCTTCGTTGAACATCACCCGGTCCATGCGACGGTTACCGTACACCAGTGTGAACTTGGAATCGGGCTGTTCTTCGAGCGTGGTGCTGGCGATGGACAAGATGGGCGTAATGCCCGAACCAGCCGCAAAGCCGACACGGTGGATGGCGCGCTGCTTCTTCACCACAAAGCCACCCTGGGGCGACATGACCTGCAAGCTGTTGCCTGCCTGAATATTTTTGGTGGCCCAGTTGGAAAACACGCCGCCTTCCACAGGACGAATGCCGACCTCGATCTCACCGGTTTTGGCCAGCCGACTGCGCGCGCTACTGATGGAATAGGTGCGGCGAACGTCTTTGCCTTCTACATCGGCTCGCAGGGTAAGGTACTGGCCCGGCTCGAAGCTGAATGCCTCGCGCAACGCGGCCGGAACATCAAAAGTAATAGCAACCGAATCAGCTGCCTCGGGCGATACACACTTGACGGAAAGGGAATGGAATTGGGGCGCTGACATGGCGTGCCTCGTAGTTTTTTAATAGGGTTTGAAATAGTCGAAGGGCTCGGAGCAATCCAGACAGCGCCATAGCGACTTGCATGCCGTGGAGCCAAAGCGCGAAGTCTGCACGGTGTGCACCGAGCTGCAGCGCGGACAGGCTATGGCCGGACCGTCGATATCGCTGCGGGCCATGAACTGAACTACGCTCTCCTGCGGTCCGTGGCTGGCGCACTGTCCGCTGGGAGGTGCTATGCCATAGGAGCGAAGCTTTTCGCGTGTGGCGTCACTCATCCAGTCGGTGGTCCACGCCGGTGCGAGTTGGGTGATCACTTCGGCCCGGATGTTGGCCTGGGCCAGCACGGCTTTCACGTCGTCCTCAATCTGACCCATGGCCGGGCAACCGCTGTAGGTTGGGGTGATGACCACCACCATCCCATGCGGCCCTTCGCGCACGTCGCGCAAAATGCCCAGCTCGCGCAGCGAGACCACCGGGATTTCCGGATCCGGTATCGCTTCGAGAAGCTCCCAAACGGCTGCGGTGCTTGTCATGTGCTCAGATTCCCGGCGTCTCTACCAGACGCCTTCGGGGTGGGCCCGGGGCAGTACCTGCATCTCGGCCAGCAAAAAGCTCAAGTGCTCGGTGTGCAGCTGGTTCTTGCCCTGCGTCACGTAGCCCTGGCTGGAGGGCATGCGCAGCGTGGCTTCTGCAATGGCAGCGCCCACTATGGTGTTCCAGTCGGCCTGCACGTCGGTAGCGAGAATGCCCAGGCCCGTTTTTTCGGCTTCCGCTTCCATGGGGCTTGTGGTCCAGAACTCCTGCGTATAGGGCATGAGATGGTCCAGCGCTGCCTGCACGCGCGCGTGGGACTCTTCGGTGCCGTCGCCCAGGCGCACCAGCCAATCGCGCGAGTGGCGCAGGTGGTAGCGTGATTCCTTGAGTGACTTGGCGGCGATGGCTGCCAGCTGGCTGTTGCTGGACTTTTGCAGGCGTTCCCACACCAGCGTCATCAGGGCGCTGTAGAGAAAATTGCGGGCTATGGTGGTGCCATAGTCCATGTCGCTCTTGGCATAACCCACCAGCGCGGAGCGGTTGGGCAGTTCGGCCAGCGCGTAGTTGCGGAAGTCTTCGGTATTGCGAAAGTAAGCCAGGGTGTCTTCGGTGGATCCGTCGGCCTTGAGGTCCGCAGCCAGCTGGTACAGCAGGCGGGCCTGGCCGATCAGGTCCAGGCTCATGTTGGCCAGCGCCAGGTCTTCTTCGATGATGGGGCCGTGACCACACCACTCCGCAGTGCGCTGACCCATCACCACCGCGTTGTCAGCCAGGTGCAGGATGTATTCAACGTGATGGCTCATTACATGTGCCCCACTTCAGCCGGAATGTCATAGAAAGTGGGGTGACGGTAAATTTTGTCTGCCGCCGGGTCGAACAACTCACCCTTTTCATCCGGGTTGCTGGCGGTAATGGACTTGCTGGGCACCACCCAGATACTCACGCCTTCCTGGCGACGGGTGTAGACATCGCGCGCCATGTCCAGCGCCTGCTTGGCGTCCGAGGCATGCAGGCTGCCACAGTGCTTGTGTTCCAGACCCTGTTTGCTGCGGACAAAAACTTCCCACAGGGGCCATTCTTTGAGTGCGGTTTCGTTGCTCATGCTGGTTCCTTCATCGTGCGTTGTTGCTGTTTGTGGGCATAGGCCAGGGCGGCGTCGCGTACCCATTGGCCATCGTTGTGGGCCTTGACCCGGGTGGCCAGACGCTCCTTGTTGCAGGGACCGTTGCCGTTGACCGTGCTCCAGAACTCGTCCCAGTCAATCTGGCCGTAGTCGTGGTGACCGCGCTCTTCGTTCCACTTCAGGTCGGGGTCGGGCAGGGTGATTCCCAACACCTTTGCCTGGGGAACGGTAGCGTCGATGAACTTCTGTCGCAGATCGTCATTGCTGACGCGCTTGATACCCCAGCGCATGCCCTGCGCACTGTGGGGGCTGTCGGCATCGGGCGGTCCGAACATCGCCAGGCATTTCCACCAGTAGCGGTTCACTGCGTCCTGCACCATGTCTTTCTGGGCTTGCGTGCCGCGCATCATGACCAAGAGCGCCTCGTAACCCTGGCGCTGGTGGAAGCTTTCTTCCTTGCACACACGGATCATGGCGCGGGCATAAGGGCCGTAGGAGCAGCGGCACAGGGGAATCTGGTTGCTGATGGCTGCGCCATCGACCAGCCAGCCGATCACCCCCACGTCCGCCCAGTTAAGCGTGGGGTAGTTGAAGATGGAGCTGTATTTGGCTTTGCCGCTGTGCAGCGCATCGAGCAGGTCGCCGCGCTTCACGCCCAGCGTCTCAGCGGCACTGTAGAGGTACAGCCCATGGCCACCTTCGTCTTGCACCTTGGCAATCAGAATGGCCTTGCGCTTGAGGCTGGGCGCACGGGAGATCCAGTTGCCTTCGGGCAGCATGCCCACGATTTCGCTGTGGGCATGTTGACTGATCTGGCGCACCAGCGTCTTGCGGTAGGCATCGGGCATCCAGTCTTGCGGCTCGATGCGGCCGTCGGCATCGATACACGCATCGAACTTGGCCAGCAGCTCGGGCGGCTCGGCTATCGCCAGAGGCTTGACCTGCTTCTGGCCAGCCTCGTCTGGCACATTGAAGGATTGGGTATACATGTAATTTGCTCCTGAAAATATAGCTGGTTACGCTTTAACAATAAGGGCTAGAGCTGCTTTGGACGCTCATCGAATACGCGCCGTGCCTTGCCGGTCTGGGTGCGTGGCAAGGTGTTGAAGTCCATGACCGTGACCTTGGTGGAAATGCCGATGATGGTTTTGATGTGGTGCTGCACTTCGCGGGCCATGGTTTGGACCTCCGCTGAAGTCAGCTTGCCGGTCCACTCGCCCTGCAACTCGCAGCGGATCTCCACATCGTCCAGATGGCCGTCGCGGCTGAGCACGATCTGGTAGTTGCCCGAGAGTTGCTTGTTGCGCAGGATCTGCTCTTCGATCTGGGTGGGGAACACATTGACGCCGCGCACGATCAGCATGTCGTCCGAGCGCCCCACGATGCGCCCCATGCGCCTGAAGCTGCGTGAGGTAGGTGCCAGCAGGCTGGTGAGATCGCGGGTACGGTAACGAATGACCGGCATGGCTTCCTTGCTCAGCGAGGTGAACACCAGTTCACCCTCTTCGCCGTCGGCCACTACTTCACCGGTGTCGGGGTTAATGATCTCGGGGTAGAAGTGGTCTTCCCAGATCACCGGGCCGTCTTTGCTCTCAATGCACTCACAGGCGACGCCCGGGCCCATGACTTCGGACAATCCATAAATATCCACCGCGTCCAGACCGAGCTTTTTCTCGATCTCGGCGCGCATGCCTTCGCCCCAGGGCTCAGCACCAAAGATGCCCACCTTGAGCGAGATGTCTTCGGGAGCAATGCCCTGGCGCTCGAATTCTTCGGCAATCACCAGCGAATACGAGGGCGTGACCATGATGATGTCCGGGCGGAAATCCACAATCAGCTGCACCTGCTTTTCGGTCTGTCCGCCCGACATGGGAATCACGGTGCACCCCAGGCGCTCTGCTGCGTAATGCGCGCCCAGCCCACCGGTAAACAAACCATAGCCGTAGGCCACATGGCAGATGTCTCCGGCACGCCCGCCAGCAGCACGAATGGATCGCGCGCCCAAATGGGCCCAGCGGTCAATATCGCCAATGGTGTAGCCCACCACGGTCGGCTTGCCTGTGGTGCCGGACGATGCGTGCACACGCGCCACTTTTTCGCGTGGCACGGCAAACATCTTGAAAGGATAGTTGTCGCGCAGGTCGGACTTGGTGGTGAACGGAAACTTGGCCAGATCGGCCAGGGTCTTGAGGTCGCTCGGGTGAACGCCGTGGGCATCAAACTTTTTCTTGTAGTGCGGCACGTTGTCGTAGGCGTGCTGGAGCGACCACTTCAGGCGTTCCAGCTGCAAGGCGGCGATTTCGTCGCGGCTTGCTTTTTCAATGGGGTCCAGTTCACCTGGCGATGGAAATTTGGCTGTCAATGGGGTCTCCTCGGTATTCTGTTCAGGCGCAACTTCAGTCGCTACTTTTCTGCGGCCAGGCCCGCAATCACTTCACCGCTGATGCGGTAGCTCTTGCCCCGAAACAGGGCCACCTGCTTGCCCCCCTGAATGCGCACTGCGATGTCGTACACACCCGTGCGCCCGGCCGCAGAACGTTCAATGGCAGTGGCTTCGAGCACATCGCCCACGCGCGCCGGGGCCAAAAAATCGATGTTGCAGGCCGAAGCCACGGTGTTCTGGTTGTAGCTGTTGCAAGCGTAGGCAAAGGCACTGTCGGCCAGGGTGAATATCAGCCCACCATGGCAAATGTGGTGGCCATTGACCATGTCGGAGCGTACCGGCATGGTGATAGTGGCTTCGCCCGGGGCGATGCGGACCAGGGTCATTCCGAGCGCCTGGGTCGCGTTGTCGCGCTCCCACATGGCTTTGCCCACCGCATCGGCCAAAGCCTGTGCGTCTGCGGCAGAAGCCGGGTTGGTATCGGTCATGCACGTGTCTCCGGGTGGGCAAAAGTAGGCGGAACTTACAGACCCGTAAATTGGGCGGGGCGTTTTTCCAGAAAGGCCGACACACCTTCGATGTAGTCGGCGCTGCGACCCATCTCGCGCATCATCAGCGCCTCATACGAGAGCTGCTGCTCCGCGAATGGGTGTGGGCGGCCAGCATGGCAGCGCGCGTACGCACCAGCGCCTTGGTGGGCATGGCGGCCAGACCCTTGGCCATGTCGTTGACGGCAGTGGCGAAGTCGGCATCTGCAACGCAGTCCCAAATCAGGCCCCACTGGGCGGCCTTCTCTGCGGCCAGTTTTTGCCCGGTCATGGCCAGGCCCATGGCGCGCGCGTGCCCCAGGCGCTGGGGCACCAGCCAGGAGCACGCAGTGTCCGGTATGAGCCCGATCTTGGCAAAAGGCAGGATGAAAGAAGCGGATTGGGTGGCAATCACCATGTCACAGGCCAAGGCCAAACTGGCACCTGCTCCCGCCGCAACGCCGTTGACGGCTGCGATCGTGGGAACGCGCAACTGCGCCAGCCGCATGACCAGCGGCTTGTACTGCCGCTCCACCACATCGCCCAGGTCGGGTGGGGTTTGTCCAGGCACAAAACGCACATCCGCATCTGCCAGGTCCTGCCCCGCGCAAAAACCTTTGCCCGCACCCGTGAGCACCAGCACCCGAGAGGTGGCATCGGCCTGGATCGCGTCCAGCGCATCACGCAATTCGGCGTGCATGGCCGCGGTGAAGCTGTTCATTTTGTCCGGGCGGTTCAGGGTGACCCTGACCACACCGTCCTGCGACTCCACGCGAATATTCTGGTACTCCAAACCGGCGCTCCTGAAAAATGGAAAACAATGCACTTCTGCAATAGATACAAAAGACGATTGATATTTATCAAATAATGTATCGTTTTGGATTTGCAACATCAAGACGTTTGCAGCTGATTTATCTAGGGGTTAACTCGGGGGCGGCCTGAAGTAGAGTGGTGCCTGCCATGTCAAACCACTGGGTATTGCCGTCCCGTGCTCCTGTCCACCTGAATCTGCCGCTGCAGCAGGTGGGGGCGATGCTGGCGCGTCTGGGTCTCTCGGGGCGGGACGCAGTGGCAGAAGACCTGCTGCGACTGGTAGACGTCCATGTGCCGATGGCACAGTGCACGATTTTTTCGTTTGACGGGAAGACCCGTCCCCGCACTGTGGCCATTGGCGACCGGTCCCGCACCCAGGTTCTTCCCCATATTTCGGACGCCTATGTGTCACGCTACTACCAGTGGGATGGCATTGTGGAAGTCATGCAACTGGAATTGAGCGCTGCATGCAAAGCCCCCTTGGAAACGCCCCACATCGTGCTGCATCGGCAAAGCGGAGAAGACATCGCACACCCCGGTTACCGTGAGACCTGCTACACCCAGCCCTTGGTGGCAGAACGGTTGGCGATATTGGCCCTGTTTGAGGGGCGGCGCTGGATGTCAGTGAACTTTTACCGGGGGCTGGAACACGGCCCGCTGGATGCTGCAGGCATTGCCACCATGGAAGCCTTTGCGCCACTGGTAGTGCACGCCGTGCGTCTGCACCACACCGGCCAGGCCATGGACAACGGCATCAGTAGCTTGTTGCTGGCCCGCACGGCCCAGCGTTGCCCGCAACTGACCAAACGCGATCTGGATGTGGTGCGTTGCCTGATGGAGGGCAACAGCACTGCGGTGCTGGCCGAGCGACTCGGGTTGACACTGGCCAGCGCTCAAACTTACCAAAAGCGTGTGTACCGCAAACTGGGGGTGTCAGGGCCGCGTGAGTTGATGGCATTGCTCATGGAGCCCGCCGCCTGACTGTGTTCCCATTTGGGGACAGCGCTTTGCTATCACCTGCCTACACTGCGCAGCAGGATGACAAAGAGGAAACACCATGCACCAGCCCCATGACCAGGCGCGACCTTCGATCTACTACCAATACCAGGTGTTTGACCCCTGGCTGCCTTCACAACATCCGGCATCGCAAAATCATGCGGTTGTGATTGCCGGTGCGGGTCCCATTGGAATGGTGGCTGCACTCGAGTTGGCGCGCCATGGTGTAGCCAGCGTGCTGCTGGAATCGGAGCGGCAGGTGTCCGAAGGCAGCCGTGCGATTGTGTTCACACGCAGGTCGATGGAAATCCTGCAGCAGGTGGGCGTGGCAGACCGCATCACCCAAAACGGATTGCCCTGGCGTTTTGGCAACTCGTTTTACCGTGGCCAAAAAGTGTTCCGCATGGAAGCGCCTTTTGATGCCAACGACCGCTTCTACCCCATGATTAACCTGCAGCAGCAGTTTCTGGAGGAGTACCTGCTCGACGCAGTGCGCGCCAGTCCGTTGATCGATTTGCGCTGGGGCAACAAGGTGGTATCCGTCGAGCAAAATGCAGACGCTTCAACGCTGCAGGTGGATACGCCAGAAGGGCCCTACCCGCTGACGACATCTTGGCTAGTGGCTGCAGACGGTGCTCGCTCCGGCATTCGCACGGGCATGCAACTGCCGCTGGAGGGCAACTCCTATGAAGGCCGTTTTGTCATTGCCGATATCCGTGTCGACCTGCCGTTACCCACAGAGCGCCTGGCATTTTTTGATCCGGAATGGAACCGAGGCAACACGGTGCTGATGCACCGCGAGCCCCTGGGCATCTGGCGTGTGGACTACCAGTTGCCTGAGGGCGAAACACCTGAGCAGGCTCTGGCGCCCGAATCCTTGCGCCAGCGCATTGATGCGCAGTTGGCCATGATCGGCCACCCAGGTACAAAGTGGGAACTGGACTGGAGCTCGGTGTATTCGGCCCGCGCACTCACGCTGGCAAGCTATGTGCACGGACGGGTTCTGTTTACCGGGGATGCAGGGCACCTGCTGCCCATCTTTGGAGTGCGTGGAGCCAACACCGGCTTTCAGGACGCACAAGCCATGGCCTGGCGCCTGGCCTTGGTGGTCAAGGGTATTTCACCGGCTGCGCTGCTGGAGGGTTACAGCACCGAGCGTGTGGGCGCCGCACGCGAGATCATCGACGAAGCGGGCAAGAGCACGCGCTTTATGACACCACCGACGCGAGGATTCCGGTTGCTGCGCGATGCGGTTTTGTCGCTCTCGCTCTCACAGCCGTTTGTGGGGCCGCTCTACCACTGGCGTACATCGCGTCCGCACGAATATCACGGCTCGCCGGCCAACAGCACGGGTGACGACAACCCACTGTTTGCGTGTGGCCCCGGCCATGGCGCGCCACCCTTGAACATCGCCTTGGGTGCCGACGACTATCTGCTCGACCATCTGGACCACGCTTTTTCCCTGCTGTATTTTGGGAATGCAATACCACCGGACTTGGAGGCGGTAGTAGCGCAGGCTCGCGCTGCGGGCATACCTGTCAAGGTCATTGCTGTGGGCGCATCGTCGCCTGTGGATGGCGCTGACGAGGTGCTGCCAGACACCGCAGGAGAACTGCACCAACGCTATGGCGTCATGCGCCAGGGTGCCGCCTACCTGCTGCGGCCAGACCAGCACATCTGCGCCCGCTGGATGACGCTGGAAGCCCACCGCCTGCGCGACGCCTTGCGTACCGCAACACAGAACCCGATTAGCCTTGCTGGAGTGACCCCATGAGCACGACAACCTCTGCACCCTTGACGGTCGCCGCCCTGGAGCAGGTATACGACCGATTGGCTCGGGCCATTGATGAAGCAGGCCCTGAAAAATCGGAGTTATTTCTGGTCAAGCTGGCACTGATGAACGCCAACGCGCTGGGTGATCCCGCCATTTTTGAAGCCCACATTGCAGCAACACTAATGGATATGTGAACCCAGGGGCTTGATGGTGCCGAGGTGCATCTGACACAATGCCCCGATGACCTACCAACATCTCCTGGTGAACACCGAAGGTGCCATCACCACGCTGACGCTCAACCGCCCAGACAAGCGCAACGCACTGGCGCTCAACGTCATGCGTGAACTGACGCAAGCGCTGCGTGACATTGCGCAAAGCAATGCACGCGGGGTGATCCTCGCGGCCAATGGACCCGTGTTTAGTGCAGGACACAACTTTGCCGACATGGCAGGGGCCACACTGGCGCAGACCCGCGAGCTGTTTACGGTCTGCACCGAAATGATGGACACCCTGCAAGCCATACCGCAACCGGTCGTAGCGCGGGTACATGCGCTTGCTACCGCCGGGGGCTGCCAACTGGTGGCGAGCTGCGACATGGCAGTCGCCGCAGATACTGCGTCCTTTGCCATACCTGGCGGCAAAGCCGGATTGTTTTGCCACACCCCGCTAGTGGCTGTGGCCCGCAACATCGGTCGCAAGCGCGCGCTGGAAATGGCCATGACCGGCGACGCTATTGATGCCAAGACTGCTGCAGAGTGGGGCCTGATCAACAGGGCCGTACCGCCGGAACAGCTCGAAGCCGTCACCCTTGATTTGATTGAGCGCGCTACCCGTGGCAGCGCCCAGTCCAAGGCCTGGGGCAAGCAGGCTTACTACCAGCAGATTGAATTGCCACAAAGCCAGGCGTACGCATTGGCGGTTGAACGCATGGCCACGGCGGCACTCTCGGACGACGCGCAGGAAGGCATTGCCGCTTTTCTTCAAAAGCGCCCTGCGAGTTACCCATGATTGAAGGTCTGGTTGCAGGAACGCTGGTGGGTCTGGCCGAACAGCGTCAGGGGAAAAACGGCAGCAGCTACACGCTGGCCAAAGTAAAAGCGGGGAGCGCTGAAGACGAAAACCTGATCGTCAATGTCATCACTTTTTCCAGGGAAACTGGCGCTACGCTGATGGCACTAAATGAAGGCGATGCAGTAGCGCTAACTGGCGCACTCACCCCGAAAGTCTGGACTGACAAACAGGGCAACACACGCCCCGCACTCGACATGATCGCCAGCCAGGTGCTGACGGTCTATCCCACACTTCAGGTGCGTGCAGAGGCAGACCGGTAAACAGGCGCTGGCTTAGGAGCGCTGCCGCAAAGCGAGCAAAGTTGCTGGGCCAGGCGGTGCAGTGCCTGCCAGCCCGATAACGGCCAATCGGGCTGTTTCAGTCCTTTAACCAAGCCGTCCACCAAATGGGCCGACTGCAATAACTCCGCCAATTGGGTTTCGCTGAGTTTGGGTAGCACACGCTCAAACAAACGTTCTTTGTTGCCCCAAATGCGCTGCTCGCGCAAAGCCATGGGCAAAGGCTTGCCCTGGGCCATGGCATCCTTCACCCTTTTGAGGGCGCGGATGTCTTCGCTCAGGGTGTAGTGCACCAGCACCTCGGCCTCGCCTTCGGCCTGCAGGCCATCCAGCATGCGCTGCACACGCAAAGCCTGCCCGGCCAACACCGCTTCGCTGAGCTTGAATACGTCGTAGCGTGCCACGTTGAGCACGGCACTCTCCACTTGCTCGAACGACAAAACCCCGGAACCATCTCCCGCCGTTGCCGGAAACAGCAGCGCCAGTTTTTGAATTTCCTGGTGCGCTGCCAACAAATTGCCCTCTACCCGGTCCGCAAAGAACTGCAGAGTGCGTTGCCCCTCTTCGCCTGGTGCGACACGCTGCCCCTGGTTCGATAGGCGCTGGGCAATCCAGGCGGGTAAGGCACTGCGGTCAATGGGATCCACTTGCACAGAGATGCCCGCGTTTTCCAGTGCAGCAAACCAGGCACTGGACTTGGTCATCTTGTCCAGTCGCGGCAGCATCACGATGGTCAGCAAATCCTGGTTGTCCTTCGCGCCCTCTGCCAACTGTTGCAGAGCCACGCTACCGTCCTTGCCAGGTTTACCACTGGGGATGCGGATCTCCACGATCTGCTTGTCGGAAAACAGACTCAATGAACCGCTGGCAGCAAGCACCTCACTCCAGTCAAAGTGGGCACCAGACACGGTGTGCGAAACCCGCTCGCTATAGCCTTGCGCGCGCGCCACCACTCGAATGGCATCCAGCGCTTCCTGCTGCAACAAGGGTTCGTCACCATGCAGCGTGTACAGACTCTTGAGCCCGCGTTGCAAATGGTTTGCCAGTTGACTCGGGCTGATCTGCATGGCGTCAGGGAGTCAGTGTTTTCACCGCAGCAATTCTGCGCAAGAGTTGTTGCACGATATCGGTCTGCATATCCCGGAACAGCAGTACCTCTTCGGCCTCCTTGGCCAGCACCGCGGACTCATTGAAGCTGATGTCACGTTGTTGCACGATTTCGGTGGTGGGAATCAGTTCTACCCCCTGCGGAGTTCTCATCTTGAACTGCACGCGAATGCGCAGCTGGAATTCACGCACCTGGCCCGACGCATTGACAGCTACCACCGTTTTCTCACGCAACTCCTGCAGGATATCCACGATCGCCTCGGGCAGCTGTCCGCCTGCGGCGGGCGCTACGGGCCGAATCGCATCGCCCAGATAACGCGCCAACTCTGCAGCTACCGCACCGCCGAACTCTGGCGTAACAGCCACCGTTTTGAAAGCAAAGTTCTGTGCGCCTCGCAACTTGAAGCCGCATCCGGCCAACAACGTTGCCAAGGCACCAGCGGTGAGTACACGACGACGCATCATGCGGGTCTCAGATCACTACATTGACAAGGCGACCCGGCACCACAATCACCTTTTTGGCAGGCGCGCCTGCTGCAAAGTTGCGAAAGGTCTCGCTGGCCAGCGCCGCAGCCTCGATGACATCTTTGGAAGCACCGGATGGAACCACTACCGAGCCGCGCAACTTGCCGTTAATCTGCAGCACCAGTTCAATCTCGTCCTGCTGCAGGGCACTTGCATCTACCTGGGGCCAGGACGCGTCCAGAATGTCTCCCATGTGGCCCGCATAGCCCAAGTCTGACCACAGGGTGTGCGCCAAGTGGGGGGTGGCAGGGTACAGGCAACGCAAGAGAATGCCAAAGCCCTCGATCAATGCCACCTGCGCACCTTCGCTCTCCAGTGCCTTGAAGTCTTCCAGCGCATTGATCATCTTCATGGCGCCGGATACCACGGTGTTGTATTGCATGCGCTGGTAGTCGTAGTCCACCTGTTTGAGCACCGAGTGCATTTCCAGCCGCAGGGCCTTGGCCTCCTTGCCAAACTTTACGTCTTTCAGGCTGCTAGCGCCCGCCACACTTGCATGAGCAGCTACGGAATCCATAGCAGACAGCTTGAAACCAAAGTTCCACACCCGGCGCAAGAAGCGGTAGCTACCCTCGACTGCCGCGTCGTTCCACTCCAGAGTGGCCTCGGGCGGTGCAGTGAACATGGTGTAAATACGGGCGGTGTCGGCGCCATACTTTTCGATCAGGTCTTGCGGATCCACGCCGTTGTTTTTGGACTTGGACATGGTGCCCACGCCCTCGTACTCTATGGGCGTGCCAGCGGGTAAATCACCCACAGCCTTGTTCAGCTTGGCTCCTATGACTTTGCCGCCTTCATCGAGCACGTTTTCCACATCGTGCGGCCAGAAATACTCCTTGCCACCCTTCTCACCTTTGCGGGAGTAAATGTGGTTGAGCACCATGCCCTGGGTAAGCAACTTGGTGAATGGCTCATCCACCGTCACCAGGCCCAGGTCACGCATCACCTTGGTCCAGAAGCGTGCGTACAGCAGATGCAGAATGGCGTGCTCAATGCCGCCGATGTACTGATCCATGCCACTTCCACCCGTTGCGTGAGTCTGGTCACGCATCCAGTATTCGGTGCCGCCAGCGACCATGGCCTCTGCGTTATGTGGATCGCAGTAGCGCATGAAGTACCAGGAGCTGTCCACAAAGGTGTCCATGGTGTCGGTTTCACGGCGCGCAGGTTTTCCGCACACCGGGCAGACCACACCCGCATGGAAGCCTTCGTGTTTGACCAGCGGATTGCCGGAGCCATCGGGCACACAGTCCTGCGGCAGTACGACCGGCAAATCTTTTTCCGGAACTGGAACGGCTCCATGTTCATCGCAATGGATGATGGGAATGGGTGTGCCCCAGTAGCGCTGGCGGCTCACGCCCCAGTCCCGCAAACGCCAAGTGGTTTTTTTCTCGCCCAGGCCCTTGACCGCCAGAGCGTGGGCCACCGCATCCACCGCCTCTTTGTAGCTCAGACCACTGAACACGTCCGAATTCACGGTGACACCGCGCTGCTTGTCGGCGTACCAGTCTTGCCAGACGTCGGGGTCGTAGGTCAGGCCGTCGATGTGCACCACATCGCTAATGGTGATGTTGTACTTTTTGGCAAAGGCAAAGTCACGCTCGTCGTGTGCAGGCACACCCATAACGGCTCCGTCGCCATAGCCCATCAGTACATAGTTGCCCACCCATACGTCGACCGAACGCCCGGTCAGTGGATGGGTGACTTGCAAGCCCGTAGGCATGCCCAGCTTTTCCTTGACCGCCAGTTCGGCCTCGGTGGTTCCGCCCGCCTTGCACTCTTCCATAAAGGCAGCCAGACGCAAATTCGACTGGGCTGCGTGCAGGGCCAGCGGATGCTCCGGCGCTACTGCACAAAACGTCACACCCATGATGGTGTCTGGTCGCGTGGTGAACACATACATACGGCCGTCGCCGATGAGCTCACCATCCGTGCCGCGTACATCATGGGTAAAGGCGAAACGAACACCTTCGGATTTGCCAATCCAGTTTTCCTGCATCAGTTTGACGCGCTCCGGCCAGCCCGGCAGTCCGGTTTGCACCTGGCCCAGCAGCTCCTGCGCGTAATCGGTAATCTTGAGGTAGTAGCCCGGGATTTCGCGCTTCTCGACGGTGGCACCGGTACGCCAGCCCTTGCCGTCAATCACCTGCTCATTGGCCAGAACAGTCTGGTCCACCGGGTCCCAGTTCACCACCTGGGTTTTTCGGTAGGCAATGCCTTTTTCCAGCATCTTGAGGAAGAGCCACTGGTTCCATTTGTAATAGCTGGGGTCGCAGGTCGCCACTTCGCGTGACCAGTCGATGGCCAGTCCCATGGACTGCATTTGCCCCTTCATATAGGCAATGTTCTCGTAAGTCCACTTGGCGGGCGGTACTCCATTCTTGAGCGCAGCGTTTTCAGCGGGCAACCCGAATGCGTCCCAACCCATGGGCATCAGCACGTTGAAGCCGTTCATGCGCAGATAGCGCGTGAGCATGTCGTTGATGGTGTAGTTACGCACATGGCCCATGTGCAACTTGCCGCTGGGATACGGCAGCATGGAGCAGGCGTAGAACTTCTTTTTGGAAGCGTCTTCAATCACGCGGTAAGCTGTGCGACCTCCCCACAGGGGCTGGGCCCAATGGTCTTGTGCGGCCTTCTCAACGGCGAGATGCTGGTATTTGTCTTGCATGGATGGATGGGCAACGCGGGGCTGCCAGTAGAAACTGCTAATGCGATTTTAGGCGGTGCTCAACGGGGGGCTGATGGCGGCGCTTCGGCCACGAAACCGATGCGATTGAGTCCCGCCTTTTGCGCCAGGCCCATGAGCTCGACAATGCGACCGTAGGGCACGCTGCTGTCCGCCCGCAACTGCACTTCGGTGGCCGGATTGCGCTGTGCACTGACCCGCAATGCATCGCCCAAGGCACCCAGCTCCACCGGCTGCTCGTCTACAAAGACCTGGCCGGACTTATCCACCGCCAAAGACAAGACTGCAGGAGAAGTGCTAGCTGATCCTGCCGCCTTGGGCAAATCCACACGCAGGGCACTGACCATCAGGGGTGCGGTCACCATGAATATGACCAGCAAAACCAGCATGACGTCAATCAACGGAGTCATGTTGATGTCCGCCATGGGCGTCGCACCCGGAGTTCGCTCCAGACGACCAAAGCTCATGGCTTGGTTACCAGTAGTTCGCGCAAGTCCCGGGCAAAGCCTTCCAGGTCGGCCTCTATG
This sequence comes from uncultured beta proteobacterium, assembly GCA_903954045.1. Classification (GTDB taxonomy): domain Bacteria; phylum Pseudomonadota; class Gammaproteobacteria; order Burkholderiales; family Burkholderiaceae_C; genus Allorhodoferax. The sequence continues at coordinate 21,635 of CAJBMJ010000261.1, forward strand.
CGTCCTATGCCGCGCCCCAGAATGTTGTAACCCAGCACCGCCGGGATGGCCACCGCCAAGCCAACGGCGGTCATGATGAGCGCCTCGCCCACGGGTCCGGCCACTTTGTCAATGGTGACCTGTCCGCCACCGGCCATCGAAACCAAAGCATGGTAAATGCCCCAAACGGTACCCAACAAACCCACAAAAGGAGATGTCGAACCCACTGTTGCCAGCAGCACCTGTCCCGACTGCAATTTGTGTAGTACAGAGTGCAGTGCATCCCGCAAAACACGGGTCAATTGCTGTGATTTGTCTCCTGCCGTGGCCAGGGTACCTGCGGACGGCAACTGGGTGGCCTCCAGCAAGGGAAGCACCAGTTCTTCCCGATCAAAAGCGCGCACTCTGGGCAGGGCCTGCTCGATGGATGCCGACTGCCAGAAGGCAGCCGTGCTACGCACTACATCCTGATGGGCCCGCGAAAGCAGCCATGCCTTCCACAAAATGACCACCCAACTACAGACCGACATACCCAGAAGGACCAGTGAGACGGCATAGCTCACCAGGTCGCCTTTGAACATGGCGTCGAGGACGCTCATTTCAGGCCAAGTACATCGAACATGTCATAGAGGCCGGATTTTTTTCCGGCCAGGAAGCGCACAGCACGCAGGCTTCCCTGTGCGTAAGTGACACGGCTTGAGGACTTGTGAGTGACCTCGATGCGCTCGCCTGTGCCAGCGAACAGCACCGTGTGGTCGCCCACAATGTCCCCACCGCGGATGGTGGCAAAACCAATGCTGGAAGGATCGCGCTCGCCGGTCACGCCCTCGCGGGCATAGACCGCACAGTCTTTGAGGTCACGGCCCAATGCACCGGCTATGACTTCACCCATCTTCAAAGCCGTTCCCGAAGGCGCATCCACCTTGTGCCGGTGGTGTGCCTCGATGATTTCGATGTCATAGCCCGTGGACAGCGCTTTGGCCGCCATTTCAAGCAGTTTCAGGGTCACATTGACACCCACACTCATATTGGGCGCCATGACGATGGCAATGTCTTTGGCGAATTCCGCGATGTGCGCCTTTTGGGCCCCTGTAAATCCGGTGGTTCCGATCACGGCAGACACCCCAAGTTCGCGGCACACGCGCAGGTGCTCCAGCGTGCCTTCAGGGCGGGTGAAGTCAATCAGCACCTGGCTTCCCTGCAGGCCTTGCTTCAAGTCGGAGGTTATGAGCACGCCACTGGCCTGGCCCAACGCAGCTCCGGCATCTTTGCCGATAGAGGTGCTACTTGGAATATCCAGTGCGCCTGACAGGATGCAGTCCGGTGCCGATTGGACTGCCTCGATCAGCATTTGGCCCATGCGGCCGCTGGCGCCAGCAATGGCGATGGTGTGGGTCATCTTCCCTGTCCTGTGAATGCAACCCTAGTTGCCCGCGGGCTCCAGGGGTGGGTAATTGCGTGGGGCTGCCGGCGGCAGTGGCACTGGTGCCGTGCTTTTGGTAGCCGGTTCAAATTTTTTCAGACTTTCGGGCGAAGCCTCCAGGGGAGGGATGGGGCCCGCTTTGACAGGTGATTTCAAAGTAGCCACAAACTCAGACTCACTTGGCAACTCATCGGCCTCTATACGCTCCACCACTTCCCCGGCGAAAAACACGGTCACACGACGCGACTGGGCGAGCTCGCCTTGTCGCTGCAATGAAAAAACATAATCCCAGCGCTGACCATGGAACACACTGGACAAAAGAGGTGTTCCCAGCACGTCGCGGACCACCATACGCGGCATGCCGGGTTTGATGACTGCCAGCTGCTCACGGGTCACGACATTCCCCTGAACCACGTCAATTTTGTAAGGCGAAACCTTGTTGCGGGCATCGGGCAAGCTGCCGCAGCCACTCACCCCCAGACAGGCCAAGACAACCAAAAGGCTGGTGGTTTGGCGATTCACGGTGAGAAACATAGAGTTATGCATGGACGATATGATGCGCAGATTGTAGCGGTTGGGGCTCAAACTGCTGCCCCCTCTACTGCGCAGGAAAAGAGCACATGACCAACATCGATGAACTCAAAAGCACGGGCCTCAAGGCGACCGTGCCCCGCCTGAAAATACTGGAAATTTTTCAGCGTGGTGCGCAGCGGCATATGACGGCGGAAGACGTATTTCGGGTGTTGTTGCAGGAACGCCATGATGTTGGCCTGGCGACGGTCTACCGGGTACTGACCCAGTTTGAACAAGCCGCGATTTTGGTGCGTAGCCATTTTGAGAGCGACAAGGCCGTTTACGAGCTCAACGAAGGCCAGCACCACGACCATTTGGTATGTCTTGACTGCGGTCGGGTAGAGGAGTTTTACGACGCAGAGATAGAGAAGCGCCAAAACGCAGTTGCCAAGTCCAAGGGCTTCACCATTGCCGACCACGCGCTGAGTTTGTACGCCAACTGCAATAAGGACAAATGCCCGCACCGCGAAGGTGCCAGCAGCAGTTAGCCGCCTTGCGCCATGGCTTTGCGATGGCGTTCGACAAATTCCTTGTAGGTATCGATCCCTCGCAACTGAAGAATCGTGTTGCGCACTGCAGCCTCCACCAGCACAGCGATGTTGCGACCCGCCACCACCTGGATAACCACTTTGCGGACAGCTACGCCCAGAACGTCCTGGGTCAGTGGCTCATAGGGAATCCGCTCGTAATCGCGTTCTAGTGTTTCGCGGCGCACCAAGTGAACAATCAATTTGAGCCGCATCTTTCGGCGCACCGCCGTTTCGCCAAAAATGCCACGGATGTCCAGCAAGCCAATGCCGCGCACTTCCAGCAGGTTTTGCAACAACTCCGGGCAGCGCCCTTCGATTGTTGTCTGGTTGATCCGGTAGAGGTCCACCGCGTCGTCGGCCACCAGGCCGTTCCCGCGCGAAATCAATTCAAGGCCCAGTTCACTCTTCCCCAAACCAGATTCACCCGTTATCAGCACGCCCAGACCCAGAATGTCCATGAACACGCCGTGCATGGACATGCGATCCGCAAAGTGCTTGGACAAATAGGCACGCAGTACATCAATGACAAATGCCGACGACTCCTTGGTCGCAAACATGGGTATTTGTGCCCGCTCGCACATCGACAACAGTGCCTCCGGGGCAGCTTGCCCATCGGCCAGCACCAGAACCGGTGGCTCCAGCGTGACAATACGGGAAATGCGCCGAGCGCAGTCTTCGGAGGTGGCATTGGTGATGTAGGCCACCTCTCGCTCGCCCAATATTTGCACACGGTAGGGATGGATGTAATTCAGGTACCCCACCAGATCGGCACCAGAGCGTGCCGCACGTACGGCCACTTCATCAAATCTTCGCTCCGAAGCGCCTAAGCCTGCAACCCATTCCCAATGCAGAAGTCCGCGGAACTCCTCGAACAGGACATCAGCGCTGACGACGGTGGGTTTCAATTCGGATGCGCAGATTGCCAACCGGCAATTAAAGCGTGCAACTGTGCGGCATCTGCGCACACGGTGAGCTGTTCACGCAGAGGGCCATCACTGAGCAACTCGGCGATCTCGGAGAGGATTTCAAGGTGTTTCTGCGTCGCCGCTTCCGGCACCAAAAGAAAAATCATCAGGCCCACGGCTTTGTCATCGGGAGCATCAAACCCTATGGGTTGTGACAACTGGAAAACTGCCGCCAATGGAGATTTCAGGCCTTTGATTCGGCCGTGTGGGATGGCAACCCCATGGCCCAATCCCGTCGAGCCCAAACGTTCGCGGGAGAAAAGACTGTCGGTGACAAGCGCACGACTCAGGCCGTGCAGGTTCTCGAACAGCAAGCCAGCTTCTTCAAAAGCGCGCTTCTTGCTGGTCACTTCGACCTGCGCGAGCACTTGCGACGGTGACAGGATATGGGCAAGTCGGTTCATAGTGTGAGGCAGATTATGCACACAAAAAAACCGCCCTGAATTGGGGCGGCTTGGCGTTGCACTCTAGGCCAGAGTTCACATGGCTCGTTTGGGAGCCTCATGGTGGTGGTCTTGCAGTCGATCTTTATGACGCACGACCTGACGGTCCAGTTTGTCGACTAGCTCATCGACTGCGGCATACAGGTCCTCATTGGCACTTTCGGCAAATAAATCACTGCCCTTGACATGAATATTGCACTCGGCGCGTTGCCGCTTCTCTTTCTCTTTTTGCTTCTCAACAGTGAGTAAAACTTTGACATCCACTACCTGATCAAAGTGACGCATGATGCGATCAAGTTTGGTCGTGACATAGCTGCGCAGGGCAGGAGTAACTTCCACATGATGACCGCTGATCGTCAAATTCATAAAAAACCTCCAGTTGCTCTCAGGGTTGAAAAAGCCGCCTGCTGTTTTGCATTTGGCACTCGCACTTTAAACCTTTTGTGGTCCGGTTCGACCCACTATGCGCGTGAACCTCTGCATTTGCAACGCCTTTTGTTAATGCACCGCAGCAATGCGATAATTTGTCCAGATCAACTAATGGAGAGTGCTCCTTGGAAACCTGCCCTAGTCGGTAGCTTTCAACTCCCTCAGACAGCATCGGGGTTGAAAGCAATACCACCCAGCCTGCTGATGCCAACTTTTTTAGGGAGTGAGCCATGCTCAATATTTTTACGCTCGCCAATGGCCGTCTCTTTCAGGAAGAGATCGAGTCACTGGAGGAGCTTTCCAAATTTCACCCGATCTGGGTAGACCTCGAATCTCCGACCCCAGAGGAAAAACGCTGGGTCAAGCAGTATTACGGCCTGTCCATTCCGGACGACGCCATGGACGAGGATATCGAGGAGTCGGCGCGTTTTTACGCCGCAGACAATGGTGACGTCCACATCCGCAGTGACTTTCTGGTCCCGGATGATGAAGAACCCAGCACAGTACGTGCCGCCTTCATTTTGAATCTGGAGAACACCAGCCTCAAAAGCCACGGCGTGCTTTTTTCCATCCATGATGAAGACATTCCGGTATTTCGCCTGCTGCGCATGCGTGCCCGTCGCGCGCCGGGTCTGATTGAGGATGCCAAGGAAGTTTTGCTGAAGTTGTTCGATGCCGATGCAGAGTACTCGGCAGACACTCTCGAAGAAATCTATGTGGCTCTGGAGAAAGTCAGCAGCCAGGTGCTTTCAGGCGATGTGACGGATGCCATGGCCGGTGAGGTGCTCGGCGCCATTGCCCGGCATGAAGACATGAACGGACGCATTCGCCGCAATGTGATGGACACCCGCAGGGCGGTGAGCTTCATGATGCGCAGCAAGATGCTCAATTCGGAGCAGTTCGACGAAGCTCGCCAGATTCTGCGCGATATTGACTCGCTGGACAGCCACACAGCGTTCCTGTTTGACAAGATCAACTTTCTGATGGATGCCACTGTGGGTTTCATCAATATCAATCAGAACAAGATCATCAAGATTTTTTCTGTGGCCAGCGTGGCCTTGCTACCACCCACACTGATCGCCAGCCTGTATGGCATGAACTTCAAGTACATGCCCGAACTCGATTGGGCCATGGGCTACCCCTATGCTTTGGGCCTGATGGTCGCCAGCGCACTGGTTCCCATGTGGTACTTCAGAAAACGCGGCTGGCTGAAATAGCCACAAGCGGGGCACAGCCGCTATTTTTGTAGCAATGCAGTGATGATGCGCTGTGCGTAGAGGCTGGCCACATCGGTCACAAACTGGGTGAAATCTACATGGGCCGTGTCGTCGGCCCGATCGGAAATGGTTCGCACAGCCGCAAAGGCCACGCCATGGTCACTGCAGACCTGTGCCACCGCGGCCCCTTCCATCTCCACCGCAAGCGGGTTGTATCCCGCCACGCGCAGGGAATCCACCAACTGTCGCGCTTCTTGCGCACCATTGACAAACCGGTCACCACTGGCAATCAGACCCGAGTGCACTTGCGCTTGTCCATCAGGGCCGCCATCGAGAAGGGCTAACCGAGTCGCTGTCAATACCTGCGCTGTCAGGTCGGCCTCGCCCGGAAACAGCGACTTTCCGGTCAACGGAACTTCATAGCGTGGGAACAAGGGCGAGGCATCCATGTCGTGCTGTATGTAACTGGTTCCCACCACCACATCGCCCACCCGCACGCCATCCCCCACTCCGCCAGCCACTCCGGTAAACACCACGCCCCTCGCGCCAAAACGCTCTATCAGTGCGCACGCCGTGGTGGACGCAGCAACCTTTCCGATGCGGGACAAGGCCAAC
>CAJBMJ010000262.1 GCA_903954045.1 uncultured beta proteobacterium
GCGTGCTCGCGCAGTGGATGGAAATGGATCTTGGGGAATCGCTCCTGCGCCAGGCGCACGTCATAAGGGCTGGTGCACAGGTATGCCAGGGTGTCTGCCGCGTCGCGCGCCATGCGCTGCGGGTAGGCGTTCACAAACTCCTGAAGCTCTTTGGGCGTGTCTGCTGTGATCCAGCGCGCCCCGGTGTACTGGCTGCCCTCCAAACGAATGTCGGCGTCGTACTCGCCCTTGAGGCGGTGTTGCACCACTTCAAACTGCAATTGCCCAATGGCGCCCAGCAGCATGTTCCCGCCCATCTCAGGCTTGAACACCTGAATGGCACCTTCTTCACCCAGCTGGGCCAAGCCTTGCTGCAACTGCTTGGTGCGCAGCGGGTTCTTCAGCACCACGGTCATGAACATTTCGGGCGCAAAGAAGGGTAGGCCGGTGTACATCAGGTTGATGCTGCCGTCGGTAATCGTGTCGCCCAGTTGTACTCCGCCATGGGTGGTAAAGCCCACGATATCTCCCGCATAAGCCTCTTCCACCGCCTCGCGGCGCTGGCTCATGAAGGTCACCACGCTGGTGGGGCGAAGTTCTTTGGCGGTGCGCATGACCTTGAGCTTCATCCCGGGCGTGTATTTGCCGCTGGCCATGCGCACAAAGGCGATGCGGTCGCGGTGGTTGGCGTCCATATTGGCCTGTACCTTGAAGACCACTCCGCTAAATGCGTCGTCTTCGGGCTGTACCTTCTTGATCACAGGCTGCTTGTTCACAACAAAGGAACTGGTGCGCGGTCCAGGTGAAGGGGCCAGGTCGACCAGCGCGTCGAGCACCTCCATCACACCAAAATTGTTGACACCAGAGCCGAAGAACACGGGGGTTTGCTTGCCTGCCAGAAATGCCGCGTGGTCCCAGGCGGGTGATGCACCAACCGCCAGTTCCATGCTTTCCATGGCGTTGGTCCATTCGTGGCCGAAGCGTTTTTCCAGAGACGCTGCATCGTTCAGCGGCACCGTGTCAAAGTCCTGCGGGCGGCGCTCGCTGCCCGACTCAAACACCGTCATGGCCTGGGTACGCAGATTAATGATGCCGCCAAACAGCTTGCCTTGGCCCACAGGCCAGGTCATGGGAACGCAGGGCATGCCCAGTTCGCGTTCAATCTCGTCCAGAATATCCAGCGGCTGGCGCACCTCACGGTCCATTTTGTTGACGAAGGTAATGATGGGCGTGTCGCGCTGACGGCACACCTCGATCAGCCGGCGTGTCTGGCTTTCCACGCCGTTGGCCGCGTCGATCACCATCAGGGCCGAGTCCACGGCGGTTAGCACTCGGTAGGTGTCTTCCGAGAAATCCTTATGTCCGGGGGTATCGAGCAGGTTGATGACGTTATCGCGGTACACCATCTGCATTACGCTCGATGCCACCGAAATGCCACGCTGCTTTTCAATCTCCATCCAGTCGGATGTGGCATGGCGGCTGGCCTTGCGCGCCTTTACTGACCCTGCAATCTGGATCGCGCCCGAGAACAGCAGCAGCTTTTCGGTGAGCGTGGTCTTACCCGCATCCGGGTGGGAAATGATGGCAAAAGTGCGGCGGCGGCGGGTTTCGGCAAGAAATGACACGATGGATTTCCGGGTTCAAGGTTGCAGGTGTTGTGGAATGTCAGCGGACTGGTGCAGTACGCGAACGATGTCGATGTGCTCAGAATGGGCAAAGTAAAACACCGCATACGGAAATTGATTCAAAGTCCAGAATCGCAGGGGCGGTTTCGCACTGGATACGGTGTAGCGCATGGAGCCGGTGGCGGGGTGCCGCTTGACGTGATCAATCGCCTGCGCTACCGCGTCTCGAAACTGTTCTGCGATTTGCAGGTTAGTTACATCAAAATAGTGCTCAAACGCACGCTCCAGGTCGTCGGTCGCCCGGGCGAATAAGACGATACGTTTCACTCGGCTTTTGCGCTGCGCGCAGCTTCAATGCGCCCCGTCCATTCTTCACGTACATCATCCCAGGAGCGAGGGTCTGGCCCAGAGTCCAGTCCTTCTTGAATCAGTGCCTTGAAACGCTCCTCGCTGGCGCGTTCTTCATCCCGACGGACCAGGTCGCGCATATATTCGCTGGCCGAACTGTAGCCGCGAGCCTGGATGCGCGCGTCCACAAAAGCCTTCAGGTCGTCGGTGAGGGAGATATTCATCGTTACGGTGCTCATAACGGGATTTTAATTGGGTTTGGCAAAGATTGCCAAACCCCGGGGGGAGCAAGCCGATCAACTAAAGATGCCATGTTAGGCTTCATCCATCATCTGTTGTGAGTTGCTATGCGCATCGAAATCCCCGAAAACAAGAAACTGGTCTATGAAATGGTGATCCCCATTCGTTGGGGTGACATGGATGCCATGGGACACGTCAACAACACGGTGTACTTCCGTTACCTGGAAACCGTGCGCATTGAGTGGATGCGCTCGATTGGTTGCCAGCCAGACCCCAGCGGTGAGGGGCCAGTGATCGTGAATGCCTTTTGCAACTTCTACCGGCAGCTGGAGTTTCC
>CAJBMJ010000263.1 GCA_903954045.1 uncultured beta proteobacterium
GAGGGCGAGGTGATTGGTGTCATTCAATTGCTCAATGCCCTGGATCCAGAGACCAAACAGGTCGTACCGTTTTCACCTGAATTGATTGGTTTTGTAGAGGCGCTGGCAGCGCAGGCTGCCGTGGCCATCGAAAACCAGAACTTGATCGAGGCACAGAAGCAGTTGATGGACGCCCTGATCAAACTCATTGCAGGTGCGATTGACGCCAAGAGCCCCTATACCGGCGGCCACTGCGAGCGGGTTCCCGAGTTGGGCATCATGCTGGCCGAGGCTGCCACTGCCCAGACCGATGGGCCACTGGCCAGTTTCAAATTTGAAACCGAAGACGAATGGCGGGAGTTCCGCGTCGGGGCCTGGTTGCATGACTGCGGCAAGGTGACCACGCCCGAATACGTGGTGGACAAAGCGGTGAAGCTGGAAACCATCTACAACCGCATCCACGAGGTGCGCATGCGATTTGAGGTGTTGTTGCGTGATGCGCAGATCGCCGCATTGGAGTCCGTAGCTAGCGGTGCAGATGCGATTGCTGCGCAGACCGCTTTTGAAGCGCGCAAGGCCCAACTGGCAGACGACTTCGCTTTTGTGGCGGAATGCAATGTGGGTGGTGAGTTCATGGCGCCCGACAAAATCGAGCGGCTCAAGAAAATAGCCGAAGAAACCTGGATGCGTAACTACGACGACCGCCTCGGTCTGGCCTATGAAGAAATCAAGCGCTACGTCGGAGACCCAGAGCCTCTGCCAGTGAAGGAAAAACTTCTGGCCGATAAAGCGCACCACGTCATACCCCGAGTCAAGGGTGGCGTGGTAGATCCCAAGTGGGACTTCAAGGTCAATGTCCCCAAAGACTTGTACAACTACGGCGAGGTCTACAACCTGTCGGTGGCGCGCGGCACGCTTACCGAGGAGGAGCGCTTCAAGATCAATGAGCACGTCATGCAAAGCCTGATGATGCTGGAGCAGCTCCCCTTGCCCAAGAACTTGCGGCGTGTGCCTGAATACGCGGGCACCCACCATGAAACACTGGTGGGCACGGGCTATCCCCGCAAACTCACAGAGAATGACTTGAGCGTTCCCATGCGCATCATGGCGATTGCTGACATCTTTGAGGCCCTCACTGCCAGTGACCGGCCCTACAAGAAGGCCAAGACGCTGTCCGAGTCCATCAAGATCCTGTCGTTCTTCAAGAAGGACAAGCATATTGACCCGGCCCTGTTTGATCTGTTCCTGACTTCGGGCGTCTACAAGCGCTACGCTGAGAAATACCTGTTGCCCGAACAGATCGATGAAGTCGACGTCGCCAAGTTTGTGGGTTAAGGCCGGATCGGACGCCCATGACCAAAAAGAAATCGAATTCAGTTTGGGGTTTCCTGCTGTCGCTGTTGCCGGTTATTGCGGGCCTTGTTTTACTAATCTCCGATAGCTCCCTTCAGCAGGCTCTACGCAACCAGTTGTTTGACCAATACCAGCGCTGGTATCCCCGCGTCTACAGCGAGGCGCCAGTGCGTGTGGTGGATATTGATGATGAAAGTCTTGCCCGGCTTGGGCAGTGGCCCTGGCCTCGCACACAGATTGCCGCCATGGTAGACACCCTGGGCAAGGCCGGTGTAGCGGCAGTAGGCTTTGACGTGATGTTCTCGGAGCCCGACCGTACCTCTCCGCAGGCTGCGATCAATCTCTGGCAGTTGCAGGGAGCACAGCGCGACCTGCTAGCCCGCTTGCCCGACCATGACGCAGTGCTCGCCCAGACCCTGAAGCGGTCCGACGCCGTAGTGGGCTTCGCTCTGGAACGCAGCGATAAGGCGACCTCTGGCCCCATGCCGGCGGCCAAGTCCCGCTTTGTGTATGCGGGCGAGCCACAGAATGCCTGGCTGCACAACTTCACCGGGGCGGTTGCTTCCTTGCCTGCCATTGAGAGCGCGGCTGCCGGAAATGGTGCTCTCACCTTTGTGCCGGATGGTGACGGCGTGGTTCGGCGTGTGCCCGTGGTGCTGGCCATCAATGGACAGCCTGTGGGAACCCTGGCGGGCGAAGTCCTTAGGGTTGCACAGGGCGCAAAGAACGTAATGCTCAAAAGCACCGCTGAAAACGCGGGCCTGGCCGAAATACGCATTGCCGACACCACCATACCCACCACGCCGCAAGGCGAGATTTGGGTTCACTACAGCCGGCCCGTGCCAGAGCGTTACATCCCGGCCTGGAAAGTGTTGGACGGCACAGTTGCCCCGGATCAACTCTCAGGCAACATCATTCTGGTAGGAACCTCCGCTCAAGGGCTGATGGACCTGCGCTTCAACCCGTTTGGGCTGATGCCCGGCGTCGAAGCCCATGCGCAGGCACTCGAACAGATACTGACCAACCATTACCTCGAGCGTCCCAGCTGGGCCAAGGGATTGGAAGCGCTGTTGCTCCTTGTCGTGGGGGCTCTTGCGGCCTGGCTGGCCTTGAAGCTGCGGGCCATGCAGGCTGCCTTGGTAACGGCCGCCATGATGGTCGTTTTGTCTGGCGGAGGATGGTTACTGTTTAGGCACCAGGGCCTTTTGCTGGATTCGGCAACTCCAACTATTGGTGTTTTACTCTCTTTTGTGTTGGCAAGTTTGTGGCACCACCTGAGTAGCGAACGAGAGCAGCGCTGGATCAAGCAGGCTTTCTCCCGCTATGTGTCTCCCAACCGGGTATCGCATCTGGTGGACAACCCCGATGCCATGGAACTGGGTGGCAAACGCCAGGAATGCAGTTTCATCTTTACCGATCTGGCGGGTTTTACCAGCCTGATGGAGCGCATGGACCCGTCGGATGCGGTGGTTTTGCTCAACAACTATCTGGATGAAATGATCGCCATCGCGTTCAGGCATGACGGCACGCTGGACCGCATTGTGGGTGATGCGGTAGCCATCATGTTCTCTGCGCCAGTTCCGCAGGCTGACTTTCGCAAGCGGGCGCTGGCCTGTGCGCTGGAGATGGATACCTTTGCCAATGCCTATGTCAGCAAACTGGCGGCTGAAGGAGTCCAGTTTGGCAAGACCCGCATTGGAGTACACAGCGGTGATGTGATTGTGGGTAACTTTGGCGGCTCCAACATGTTTGATTACCGTGCTCTGGGGGACCCGGTCAACACGGCTGCCAGGCTGGAGAGCGTGAACAAGCACTTGGGGACCCGCATGTGCGTATCGGAGGCCATCATGGCCGATTGTCCCGATGTACCTGTTCGCCCGGTTGGGCAGTTGGTGCTCAAGGGAAAAAGCCGGGCTCTTAAGGTGTTTGAGCCTGTTACTGCTGATTTGGCAGGCAGAGCACCTTTGATGGAGTATGTGTCCGCCTATGAGGTCATGTGCTCCCAATCGCCCGACGCCATGGGTGCGTTTACTGCCTTGCTTGCCCAGTGGCCAGAGGACCCCCTGGTGGCCCTGCATCACCGGCGATTAAAGGCCGGAGAAGAGGGCGACTTGATGGTGATGGACGCGAAGTAAGGTCTGTCGGTTTAGCGGACCGACACTTCCACCCGGCGATTGCGTGGCTCGGGTGTTTCGTCGGGGGTCGGAACCAGCAGATTCTTTTCGCCGTGCGACTCGATGGTCAATGCGTCAAGTTTCAAGCCACGCGATTTGAGCATCTCTGCAACAGAGTTGGCCCGGTTGAGCGAGAGCGACTCATTGGAGTCGGCTTTTCCGACCGTATCCGAGTGGCCAATGACCGACATGTCGACACTGCTGCGACTGCCGGCAACTTCAAGAATCTTTGACAGCAAGGCAGTGGATTCGGCAGTAAGTTTGGTTCCGCCGGATTCAAAGTAGAGCAGGAACTTTTCTGGCAGAGCAGGTCGCGCTGCTTGAGCCGCAGCGAAATCACGAGCCAATTTTTCCTTTGGCACTGTGGCGGGTGCCTGAGAGCCATCCATTACTGTGCCAAAACCCGCTTGGCTGACGACCTGTTCCCCCTTGCTTCCCTTGACAGTCACTTGGCCAGTGCCACCCTGTGGGTTTTCCAGAAGCACCACATAGGAGCGGGGCTGTGGAGCGGGAGGTGGGGGCGGGGACGCGCATCCTGCCAACAAGGCGACGGCACTTACGAGCAGCCCAGCAGAGCGAAGGCGCTTTGGAGATTCTTTTTTCATTTATCACCTTCCTCAACCATCAACAGAAACTGTGTGCCACGAACACCAATGGTGCCGGTGGGAGTGCGCACGGAAACTGCGTCAGGTTGCAGCTTGGCGATGACTCCGGAAACATAATTCATGCTTCCTTTGGCCATCTTGGACCCCAGTTTCAATTTGCCCTGGCTGGGCGCATACAGATACTCGTCCACCGTGAGTTCGGTGTCGGGACCAAAGGACATGACGGTCTCATCCTTGAAGGTGACTCCCATACTGCTTTTGGCTCCAGTCTTTAACTGGCTTCCCTCGTAAACCGGAGTGCCAGCCTGGGCCTTGACTGCAGCCTTGTCGGTGGTGACTGTCGCATCTCCTGCAATGGTTTTGACGAAGCCGATGGGCGCTCCGGCCGCATGGACGGACACGGCGCAAAACAGTAAAGCAGGCGCTATCAAATATTTCATAAAGCACTTCTCCTAATTGAAATCGGAATCGAGGTTTGTCTACAGCCACCTCAGGGAGGCATAGTTGATACACAGGTGCATTGTGTTGTCGGAGATGATCAGCAACCAGACTGACAGCCAGGGAGGCACATCCTTGGGGTATCCGGTTTCTGAACAATTTTTCCAGCGCAAGGAGGGCTGGGTTACCCAGTTTTTGGCAAACACCACATGGCGTGCCAGTCGGTAGCGGTCGATAAAAAAATGACTTACCGCGATTGTCAGCAAGGCCGCAACGGAAGTGGTGAGCAGCAAAAAGGGCAGGGTGTAAACCACCACATGAACCAAGGCAGCAATATTGCGTTTGACTTTCTCCCGGGCCATCCAGTCGGTTTGAAGGATGTAGTCGCCCAGAAGATGCAGAAGGAGTTGCTCCATGCCCCAGAGCCTCTAGGCCTGTTTTACGCCCGGTCCGGTGGCGCCATCAAATCCGAGGGCGGTCAACAGCGGTAGGTCACTGGCAGATTCCACGCCCAAGGCAATAACCTGAATGCCAATCGAGTGGGCAATCTTGCAAAGCCCCTTGAGGAATTCCTGGTTGCCGGTGTTCTGGGTAATTCCGCGCACGTAGCTTGGATGTACCTTGATGTAATCCAGGCCCAAGTCCGCAAGCTTGTCGCTCTCAGCGAAGCGTTGGCCGAAATACTCAATACCGATCCTGCAGCCCATTTCCTTGAGCGCGCGGGCCAGTTCACGGAAGGCTTCAAAATGCCGGAATACGCCGTACTCCGGCACCTCGAACAGCAGACGCTTGCAAACATCCGGGTAGGACTTCAGGAGTTGTGTGAGAGCATGGCGGAATCCTGTATCTGCCAGTGCTTCAGCAGACAAATTCACGGCGATGTCTCCTGCAGTGGTACTCAGGTGCTCAATGGCGAGCCGAACCACACGTAAATCGATGGGTGCAGCCAGATTGAGATTGGCTGCCATGGGCATAAAGTCACCCGCTGAGAGTGGAGCATCTTCAGCCCCGGCCTGCAGGCGGATGACACCTTCCTGGTGAATGGCGGCCTGACTATTTCCGGACACCACAGGGTAAAAAGCCAAGTGGAGTCGTCCGCCCGAAACCGCTTCGGTTAGCAGGGTGCGCCATTGCTCTGCCGGATAGGCCGCATGGGCGGGGCCGGCGTCACTGGCGAAGTAGCTGTTGGGCTCCAGGGCCTGCGCTTTGGCCAATGCTTCGTTGGCATAGCTCAAAAGCTCGCCCATAGGCTGCTCGCGGCGATATCCCACTGCAGCGACGTAAAAAAGCTCTGGAACATCTGCCGACCACTGAGGCAACCATTGCTCGGTCAGGCGTTTGTGGATGTCTTCTGCGGCCTGCACAGGCGAATTCATGGTGGGGCAAATGATGGCGAACTCTGCACCCTTGAGACGACCAGCCCGCTGGCCCGGCTTTCCATTTCCGCTTTCATAGAGAATGGTTCCCAAGCTCTTGAGCAGAGCGTCCGTCTTGACATGACCGACCTTGGCATTGATGTGCGCCAGATCGGAAATACCCACCATAACCAGACTTCCTGTGGTGCTGAACCCCTCGCCTGTGATAACTTCGCGCAGATGGGACATGAAGTAATCCCTGCTAGAGAGGCCCGTCACTGCATCGCGGTTGACCTTTTGGCGAAGGGCCTCAAGCCGTGCTGCTTCTTCACCAAAAATGGCCTTGAGGCGTATCACCATGTCGTTCATGGCTTTGGTCACACTGCGCATTTCCGGTGTTTTTGGCTCGGGCACAGTCTGGAACCTGCGCTCGGAAATACCCTCGGCCTGCATCACCACGTCTCTCAACGGCTTGGTGATGACCTTCAGCCCCCAACTTCCAAACAAGCCTGCAGCGAGGCCGCCCAACAGGAACCACACCAGAAGCTCCTGGGTTCCGGTCCAGAGTGACTGGTAGGCAAAAGCATCATGGCTGGCCAAGGTAATGCTGCCGTACTGTTTCCATCCATCCTGAATTTGAGCCTTTCCAGGAGTGGTGTTGATAGGGATGAGTTGGGTAAACCAGCTCGGCACATCGGTTTCCTTGCCCTGGTAAACCTTTTCCATGATGGTTTGTCCCGAAGGCGAGAGCACACGGATGAATTGGTAGTGTCCGGCATCGAATTGCGCGGCCACTTGAAGTTCGATCGTTACCGGGTCTTTCTCCATCTGGGATAGGGACAGGGCGAGGGCCGTGGCGTTGTCAATGTTCTTGAGCTGAAGTTGTTGCTCCAGATAATGTCTGGCGGAAAGCACACTGACCACCAGACTGCCACCAAAGGCAAAAATCATGATCACACTGATGGCGATCCAGAGTTGTTTGATGAGACTCATGATGGGGTCCTGAAGATGGAAATTAACGTGAAGTTGATGCAGGATTGGCGGCCAAAGACCAGCCCTCAGCGCGCATGCGGTCCAGTACATCGCGCCAGCGGGAGAGGCGGGCTGTGGGGTCGCCACGGGCCTGACCTTCGGCCCACATGCCGTCGCTGTTGAAGCTAAACACAGGCAGCAGGTCCTGGCGTGAGGCCGCAGGCCGCACTGAAGTAATCATGTTGTCCAGAATCAAGGGCTCAGAGTCTGGCTGCGCAAAGTAACCAAGCACCATGTGGGCCACACTAGTGGCATTGGCTGCGCTACCCTGCTTGGCCCGGACGTAAATGAGTCTGAGCTTGTCGTTGGTAACGCCCAGATTCAAAAGAGTCAGGTACTTGGCGATGGCGTAATCCTCGCAATCTCCGGTGCCTCTGCCCAAGGTTTCCAAAGGAGTGGCCCAGTAATCCGTCTGCCCCCAAATTTCCTGGTCTTCCTTGTAAACCAGGCGCTGATTGACGAACTTGTTGGTTAAGTTGAGCAACTCGGAATCGGACATTCCCTTGTTATCGGTGATCAGCCGATTCCACTGGGTCATGACGTCCGTTCCGCGTTGGGCATAGCGTTCTTTGGCCAGCGACAGCAATTTATCCATGTCTACGACCGCATAACTGGTCAAAACGCATAGGGCCACGGCGGCAACCAGCCAGCTCCGCATGTTGCGTGAGCTTTGTCGGGCCGCAGTGAATATTGCGTTCCAGGATGTCATTGTTTACGTGGAGACGAGATGTTGGCAGTGTTTTGATTCCGACAGGAACGACGAATAATAGTTGATTCGAAGTGCATGGTGAACTCGATGTCGTTTGAAAGAAAATGTCGTCTCTTGTTGGAGATCAACACGCACGCGCATCGGGAAGTTACCATGTTGCCTTTGGTAACCGCGATATTCTTAAACTCGTTATGAACAAACAACCCCAAGCCCCAATCGAAGATGAGTCCTTAGCTGAGGACATGGATTCTGTCTCTGAGGTGGAGATGGGTGCAGTCATGCTCAGGCCCGATGGTTACCACTGGCAAGCTCCAGACGGTAAACAGGAATTCGGTCCTTTTGAGACGCTGGAGGCCGCATTGGCTGATATGGAAGCTGCAGACGCCGACACGTCCGAACCGGGCGAGACACTGGAAGAGGCAGAGGACGAAATCGGAATAGCCAATTGGATCGACCCAGACACTGGGGAACCCGCAGAAGGTCTCTCGACCCCCCGGTTGCACGACGAGTAGAGGCGTACGGACTACTCAGTCCAGGGACGCACTCCAGCGGTTATTCCAGGTTTTCTCCAGATCACGCCGGTTCCTTTTGGTGGGCCGACCATGGCTGATGGTGGCCGCTGGTTCAGGACTCAAGCGTTTTTGCTCCGCTGCCAGGATTCTGAGTTGCAGGCTCTCTGGTGTTTCTTCGTACAACAGTTGGGCTGATGCTGCGGGACCTCGCTGGGCGCTTATCCCCCTGACAAGCACAGTGCGTTTCACACTGCCCTGCCAGACTTCAAGCTGGTCGCCTGACTGAATTTCCTTGGACGGTTTGACATCGTTATGATTGACTTTCACTCGGCCATGAAGGACTTCGTCACAGGCCAGTGAACGCGTCTTGAAAAAGCGAGCTGCCCAAAGCCATTTGTCGATTCTGATTTTCTCCATTGCAGTGAACTTTCTAGGCAGACCGGGTACCGGTGGGAAGTTTGACACACGCATCAAGCCCGACCAGGGTGTCACCCTCGATACGATTGTTGAGCTGGATGCTGCCGCCCAAGGACAGCACAATTTCTCTTGCAATGGTTAGCCCTAAACCTGTGCCGGTACGGACATCGCCACTTGCAAAAGGCTGGAACAGTCGTTGACGCAGTGCGTCGGATATGCCGCTTCCTGAGTCCGAAACGGTAAGCTCTGTTGTGCCGTCTTTTTCGGCAAGACGCACAACCAGGGTTCCGTGGGAGGGCGTATGCCGAATGGCGTTGTGCAACAAGTTGCGAACCAACTCCTGCAGCATCCATTCGTGGGCGAGTACCCGGCAGGGTTCGACGACCAGTTCAAAGTCGAGGTCTTTCTCGGCCATGAGCACGGACAGATCCAGCGCAATGTTGCGGATGATTTCAGCCCAGTCCAGCAGCACAAAATCGCGCTGCTGGCGCAGCTGCTCGACCTTGGCAAGTGACAGCATCTGATTGGCCAAAACAGTTGCACGGTCCACCGTGGTTTCTATTTCCATGAGGGCGGTGCCTGGTTCACTGTCGCCTCGGAGTGCCGATTGCACTTGCACCTTCAGCACGGCCAGCGGTGTGCGCAACTGATGGGCTGCATCTCTTACAAAGCGTTTCTGGTTGTCCAGCAAATGTTGCAGGCGCTCCATGACCTGGTTGGTGGCCTCGGTTAAGGGCTGGACCTCGCGTGGCAGGTCAGGAGCGTCAATGGGCGTCAGGTCGTCTTCAACGCGCTTTTGCAGCTGCTCGCTCAGTGCGCGTACCGGGCGGGTAACCCTTTGTACTACCAACAGAACCACGACCACGATCACACTGATCAGAATGGCCTGCCGCAACAGCGTGTCGATCAGAATCTGTCTTGCCAGAGTTCGGCGCAATTCCAGTGTTTCTGCCACCTGAACAGTCGCCATGGCCAAGCCCCGGTTGCTGGCCACCGGCTGCAGCAGGACTGCTACACGCACTGCATCACCCCGAAACTCGTCGTCGTAAAAATCCACCAGCGCTGCATACGGCCCCTGGTTGGGCAGGGTGCCAGTCCACAAGGTCAGGTCTTGCTCGCCGTCAACCCACCGCCCTTTGGAATCGGAAATGCGGTAGTTCATGCGGCTGCGGTTATCTGCTTCAAAGGCCTCCAGCGCGGAGTAGGGGACCAGGGCACGAAGTTGGGCATCGTCACCTTCGCCCTCGACCTCCAGCAATTCGCCAATGGCCTTGGCAGACGCCAGCAGAGTGCGGTCGTATGCCACATTGACCGCATCCAGTGCCTGGCGGTAAAGGCTGATGGTGTCCACGACGACAAATAGCGCAATGGGCACCAGAATACCGACCAGCAGTTGGCGGCGCAGCGAGCGTTGGTGCAAGACCCCGGCCATTTCAGTTGCTGGCTTTGAGCAGATAGCCCAAACCGCGCAAGGTCATCAGCGTGACGCCAGTGTCGGAAAGCTTCTTGCGCAGGCGGTAAACGACCACTTCGATTGCTTCGTAATGCACATCGTCTTCCCCCGGAAAGACAATTTCAAACAGCCGCTCCTTGCTCAACGCGTGACCTGGTTTGCTCATCAGGGCCCGCAGCAAGGCCAGTTCACGCGGCGTCAGGTCCATGATGTCCTGCTTGAGATAGATGGCGCCGCTGGTAGGTTCGTAATGCAGAGGGCCGACCCTCAGTGATTCATCAGCAACGCTTCGCGCGGTGTTGGCATGGCGGCGGTGCAGGGCGCGGACACGGGCTTCGAGTTCATCCAGATCAAAGGGCTTGGGGAGGTAGTCGTCCGCGCCGGCATTCAGCCCGGCAACCTTGTCGCCCACAGTCCCTCTGGCTGTCAATATCAGGACGGGAGTGTCCCAACCGTTTTGTCGTGCGCTGCGCAGCACCTCCAGGCCATCCATGCCTGGCAGGTTCAGGTCCAGCACTACAACGTCAGGAGACAGGCTTTGCCATAACGGCAATGCCTGCAGGCCATCTGCGCAGACGTCCACCCGCAAGCCGCTGCGTCGCAGGCTGCGCTGGAGCGTCGATTGCAAGGCGAGGTCGTCTTCAACGAGGAGCAAGTGCATGGTTGCGTATCGGGTTTTCCCTAGGACTTTGGACAGCCGATTGACAGGCTGTGCAAGCATCATAGGGGCGTTTTCAACCATAGGAGACTTTCATGCGTCGTGATGTATTTCTGAAATCCCTGGCCGCTCTGGCAGCCTCCGGAGCCTTTCCTCTGACCGCTTCGGCAGCTACCAATCTGAAGATGATGATTCCTGCCAATCCCGGTGGCGGATGGGACGGAACAGGCCGTGCGTTTGGAGCGGCATTGATTGACGCCAAAGCGGTTGACACCGTTCAGTATGAAAACAAAGGCGGTGCCGCCGGCGTGATTGGGCTGGCCCAGTTTTACAACGCCAGCAAGGGAGATCCCAACGCACTGATGGTCATGGGCGCGGTGATGGTCGGTGGCATCATCACTGGCAAGCCACAAGTGTCTCTGGACAAGCTGACACCGATAGCCCGCTTGACCAGCGAATACAACGTGTTCGTGGTGCCTGCAGACTCGCCTTTGAAAACCATGAAAGACGTGGTCACCCAAATGCAGAAAGACCCGGGCAGCGTGAAGTGGGGCGGTGGCTCACGGGGATCCACTGAGCACATTTGCGCATCCATGCTGGCGACCAAGGTGGGCGTGGATCCCAAGAAGGTCAATTACGTGGCTTTCCGTGGAGGCGGCGAGGCTACAGCCGCTATCCTGGGCGGCAACGTGACGGTGGGCGGCAGCGGCTACAGCGAATTTGCCGAGTACATCAAGTCCGGAAAGATGCGTCCCATTGGCGTGACCTCCGAGAAGCGTCTGCCCGGCATCAATGTGCCCACCATGAAGGAAATGGGTTACGACGTTGTGCTGGGTAACTGGCGCGGTGTATTTGGCGCAGCAGGCATCACCGCTGCTCAACGCGCTGCCCTGACCGATATGGTCGTCAAAGCAACGCAGACCAAGGCCTGGAAAGCATCACTGGAAAAAAATGATTGGACGCCTGCATTGCTTTCCGGCAAGGCATTCGATGAGTTTGTTGACAGTGATTTCGCCAGCCTGCGTGGCATCATGCATCTCTCAGGAATGTTGTGATGGCCGACACCAGCCAAGTGAAACGCCAGACGATGGTCGGCCTGGGCATTTTGGCCCTGGGCCTGGGTCTCGGGGCTGGTGCCTATGGAATTCCATCCGATGCCGGTTACGCCGGCGTTGGCCCCAATTTTTTGCCATGGGTCGTTAGCGGGGTGCTGGTGATTTGTGGTGGTTGGGTCATCCGTGAAGCCCGCACAGGTGGCTTTCACGGCATGGAGCCACCCTCTGGTGCAGAGGAGGGCTACTGGCCGGGTTTCGTCTGGGTGTCAGGCGGTCTGCTATTGAACGCCCTGCTGCTCACAACCATTGGGTTCATTCTGAGTTGTACCTTGTGCTTCACCCTGGCGGTGCGCGGTCTGCGGTCTGCTGAAGGGCGAGCAGACATGTCTGCAAAACGCTGGGCTGTGGACATGGCCACGGGAGCAGCCATTGCTTCACCGGTTTACTGGATGTTTACCAAACTTCTGGCCATCAATCTGCCGGGCCTGACTTCGTCCGGCTGGCTCTGAACTAGAAAGCTCACTATGGATCTCTGGAACCACTTGCTGGGTGGCTTTGCCACGGCCGGCACGCCCATCAACTTGCTATGGGCCTTCATTGGATGCGCGGTGGGTACCGCCGTGGGTGTGCTTCCCGGCATTGGCCCGGCGGTAGCGGTTGCCATGTTGCTGCCCATTACCAGTCAGGTGGACGTGACAGCCTCCATGATCTTCTTTGCCGGTATTTATTACGGCGCCATGTATGGCGGCTCTACGACTTCCATTTTGCTCAATACCCCTGGTGAGACAGGCAGCATGGTGACGGCCATGGAAGGCAACAAGATGGCCAAGAGCGGTCGCGCCGGGGCTGCATTGGCCACCGCTGCGATCGGTTCCTTTGTGGCGGGCAGCATTGCCACAGTGCTGGTGACTCTCTTTGCGCCCATCATGGCCGAGTTCGCTGTGAGGTTGGGCCCCCCCGAATATTTTTGCCTGATGTTGCTGGCATTAACTACGGTTAGCTCGGTTCTTGGGCAAAGCACCTTGCGGGGTATCTCCGCTTTGTTTGTGGGACTTGCGGCA
>CAJBMJ010000264.1 GCA_903954045.1 uncultured beta proteobacterium
CAGGCCGGTCATGCAAGGGCGCCTTGATGTGGATATTGGCCACCAACCAAGGCGCGTAGACCATGCGCCGGGCAGCGGCCACGAGAAACGCAGGCGCGTTTTGCACCAACCGTGCCGCTACGAAGATTGGCAAGGCAACCACTGCCCGTTCCGCCTGCCAGCGCTCCACTTGTTGCGTAGCGGTGTTGAAACTTTCCACCACCACGCCGCGTGCAACCTCTTCCACTCGCAGCACCACTTGCCCGGTGTGCAAGCGCTCTTTCAAGGGTTGCGCCATGCGCCGGGTCAACCAGGCATTTCCCTCGGGCCAGGTGAGCAGACCGTCGCGCTCGGCGGTCTCGCTACCGGGCACATGAAAACCGTGGCGGCTAGCAAAGTAATGGATGCCTGCCCAGGCTGAAACCGTGGCGATTCCAGTGCCGTAGTCGTCCTTGCAGCAATAGTCCAGATACCAGCGAAGCTGAGGGTCGGTCAGCCCGTGGGCATCCAAATATGCTATAAATGTTATAGCTGCCAATGCTTGTTTGGCGGGCGTCCAGGGCGATTTTTGCCTTGGAATGGTCCAGCGCTCGCTGCGCCGGGCTTCTTCCACCAAAGTTGCAAACCGGTGGTATTGCGTCAGAGTGGAGGCATCCACATCCTGCATGGGCAGCAGCCCGTCTTGCCAGGCGCCGTTGAAGAACAAGCGCTCCTGCGGGCTGTGGCACAGGTGGCACTCGTCGTACACCCAGCGCCCGGCCTGGCGTTGACGCAGTCCAAACTCTTCCAGCAGGTCTTGCACCTCTGGTGCATCGTCCCCCGGCAGGGGCAGGTAATGCGCACCTTGGGGGCAAACGATGCCGCCCACCTCGCCCGAGCGACTATTGCCGCCTGCGCTATCTTCGAGCTCCAGCAGCGCAAAGTCCTCCACGCCGCGCAGCCGCAAGGATCGGGCTGCAGCAAGCCCGGCTACACCACCACCTGCAATCAGTACCCTTGTCCTGCGCGTCACTGCGGGCACAGGCCAAGCAGGGGTGTCGCGCAACTGATGGCCACGCGCAATACCCGTGTCCGTGAAACCGCCGGTGATGTGGGCCGTATCGGCGGAGGGAATCTGACAACCCAGTAAGGGCAGCGCACTGGCGGCAAGGAAATGGCGGCGCAACATCAATTCGCCAAATGGCCCCACTCTTCCTCGTAAGTCATCACCAGGACCTGGTTAGACAGGCGGTTTACTTCAGCGGGCACACGCGCCATGTCTTGTGGAAAAACAAACAGCAGCGGCAAGCTCGGAACATTCAAAAAGCGCAAGCCTGACGGCAAATCGGTAGGCATACGCCACGGCCTGCGGCTGGCAATCACAAAACCCCACTCGCCGAAGCTGGGCACATGCGCGTGGTAGGGCGTCGCTTTCAAACCCACCGACTCAATGGTGGTGACGACCGTCCAAAAGCTTTTGCGCGCAATCAGCGGCGAAGTGGTCTGGATCACGGCGTAGCCGCTGGCTGACAAATGCTGGTCCAGCAGCGCGTAGAAGGAATTGGTGAACAGCTTGCCGACCGAGAAGTTGGTGGGGTCCGGGAAGTCCACAACGATCACGTCAAACACTTCATCCGTACCTTGCAGCCAGGTAAAGGCATCGGCGTTAACCACTTTGACTTTGGGGGAACGCAGCGCATGGTGGTTCAGCGCGGCCAGTTCCGGCGTGTCGGTGAACAGCCGGGTCATGGCCGGATCCAGTTCCACCAGCGTGACGCTCTCTACGCCCGGGTACTTCAGCACCTCGCGCACCGCCATGCCGTCACCACC
>CAJBMJ010000265.1 GCA_903954045.1 uncultured beta proteobacterium
CCACGCTGCCGTCGGTTTTCTGCACCTTCATCCAGAAGGGCAGGTCGTCGCCGTAATAGTCGCTGTCGTATTCAAAGCCACCGTAATCGGCCACCAGGCGGCGGGTACGGGGGCTGTCGCGCCCGGTGTACCAGCCTAGCGCGCGGTTTCCGGTCAGGCGGCTGATGATGTCCATGCCCTTTTGCATGTGTTCGCGCTCCAGCGCTTCGTCCATGTTCTGGTAGTGGATCCAGCGCCAGCCGTGGCAGGCTATTTCGTGGCCCAGCTCCACAAACGCGGCTGTCAGTTCGGGATGGCGCTCTAACGCCATGCCCACGCCAAACACGGTCAGCGGTAACTTGCGCTTTTCAAACTCACGCAGGATGCGCCAAACACCTGCGCGGGAGCCATATTCGTAAATGCCTTCCATGCTGATGTGGCGGTCGGGAAAGCTCGCGGGGTTGAACATTTCGGACAAAAACTGCTCGGACCCTGCGTCTCCGTGGAGCACACAGTTTTCAGCACCTTCCTCGTAATTCAGCACAAACTGCACCGCCACGCGGGCTTGGCCCGGCCATTGGGCATGGGGCGGCTTGGCGCCATAACCAACCAGATCACGGGGGTAGGGGGCGGTGCTGTCGTAGGTGCTCATGGCTTTGAGGGAGGAGTCGTGGTGGGAAAAGTAAGGCCCGCTTCTACATGGCACAGGTGCTGGTCCATAAGCGTCAGGGCCAGGGCTTCGTTCTTGTCCTGAATTGCCTTGACGATGGCGGTGTGCTCTTCGTGGGAATGGGCTGCGTCCTTGGAGGACTGGTACATGAGTGTGATGAGCGCACAGCGCGAAATCAGATCGGAGAGCAAGGCGGCCAGCACGTCGTTGCCCATGAGCTGCGCCATGCGCACATGGAAGTCACCCAGCAGGGTAGTACGGGCAGTGACGTCTTCAAGCTTGATGGCCGCTTTCTCTTGCGCAATATGGGCTTTAAGCGCCTTGAAATGCGCAGGAGTGGCAAACTGAATAAATTCACGGGTCATGCCTGCTTCAAGCATGCGGCGCACGGCAAACACCTGCTTGGCCTCAGCGACCGAAGGTGCTGAAACAAAGGCACCACGGGCTGGCTCCATGCGGATCAGCCGGTTTTGGGACAGTTTGAACAGGGCCTGACGGATGAGAGTGCGGGACACACCAAACTGGTCCGCCAGCTTTTGCTCCACCAGCTTTTCGCCGGGTTGCAGGCGGTGCTCAACGATAGAGCGGGTCAGGGCATCGACGATGAAACCGGTGGTCGTGGAGTTCATGGATCAATGATAGCTCCAAAGCCCAAAAGTGTATACACTTTGACCCCAACACTGCAAGGAACTTTCATGGGATTGAGCACACACGTACTGGACACCATGCACGGCGCACCAGCCTCGGGCATGGGTGTCGCACTTTTCACCACCCAGGGCGATCAGGCTACGCTGGTCAAGCGTTTCAATCTGAATCAGGATGGACGCAACCCGGACGGTCCACTGTACGACAACAGCAACCTGAAGGTGGGTACCTACAGGCTGGTGTTTGATGTGGCGGGTTATTTCAAGGCGCGGGGTGTTGCGCTGCCAGAACCGAATTTCCTGAACCAGGTCAGTCTGGACTTTGGAGTGGCCCATACAGACCAGCACTACCATGTGCCACTGCTGGTGAGCCCCTGGAGCTATTCCACTTACCGGGGCTCCTAGTTCCTGCGGGACCTAGAGTTGTCCTTCGGTCAGGGTGTCAAGCTGGAATTGACCGCTCTTGTGCCAAAGCCAGGTGTCGGTGTAGGTGACGCGCCCCATCTTTGCAGGCGCAGGGAAGGGCGATGCGCTGCGAATTTTGCTCTCTATTTCTGACACCACCTCGGGCGCATGGCTGGGTTTGCGCATCCAACTGGTGGAAAGCACATGCCCTTTACCGTCGATTTCAACCTGCAAAACGCCGACGGCATACAGGAGTGGGGGCAGCTTGCCCGTGAAGATGCGTGGTCCATGCAGTTCGTACAAATGGGCCGCAGCGTCCTGGCGATAGTCTTTGGGTGTTCTGGCGCCAGACACTTTGCCCAGAGGCGCCGGGGGTGGCGCGACGACAACGGGCTGGACTGGTTCTGGTTCCACAGGCAATTGGATTGCAACGGGCGGGGGCGGTGACGCACAGCCCGCAAACAGTGCTGCAATACCGGCGTAAACCCAGGCACTACGAAATCCGAGCCAGTAAGATGACTTTCTTGGCAGGTATGCCATGGCATGTCTCCTTTTTATAGATAGGCAAAGACGCTTATCTCTGCCAACCACCCCTGCCGCCAGAAACGGCATTGATCAAGGTGCTGTATTGTGGATTTGAAATCGGAATTCTTCAACCGGTTACGGCAGGAGCCTGCTGTGTTGGTGACAGTGGAGTCTACCCGTGGTTCGGTTCCCAGGGAGACGGGCGCCTGGATGGCCGTGTTTCCGGATACTTTGGTGGGCACCGTGGGCGGCGGACGGCTCGAGCTCGATGCTACGCACCATGCCCGTTCCATGCTGGCTGGTAAGCAAGTCCCCATCCTGGTGCGGTACGCCTTGGGCCCCAGTTTGGGGCAGTGCTGTGGTGGCGAGGTGCATTTGCGCTTTGAACTGGTAGACCATTCTCACGCCCCGGTGCTGCAAACCCGATTGCATCGGGCTTCTTTTGATGTGGCCCTTTTTGGCGGTGGTCACGTAGGGCGAGCTTTGGTGGACGTATTGGAACGTCTGCCATGCGCAGTGCGTTGGATTGACAGCCGTGATGAAATTTTCCCCTCGCAGTTGCCTGCTCAGGTGCAATGCGAACACTCGTATCCTGTGCAGGGAGCGGTTGCCGATCTTGTGCCGCTGTCCTTGGTGCTCATTATGAGTTTCAGCCATGCAGAAGATCTGGACATCGTGGCCGCCTGCTTGCTGCGCCAACGTGAGCGAGGTGACCTGCCCTACATTGGCTTGATTGGCAGTAAAACCAAATGGGCTTCATTTCGGCAGCGGCTGCTGGCCCGCGGGTTTAGCGAGACGGAAATGGCCCATATCACCTGCCCTATTGGGGTGACTGGCATTGCCGACAAACGACCAGAAGTGATTGCCGTGAGCGTGGCGGCCCAACTCTTGCAAGTGCAAGGAAGTCGACAAGTCGTATAAAAATTGTATACACTTTGGGATTCCCAAGGAGATCACACCGTATGGAAAGTTACTTTC
>CAJBMJ010000266.1 GCA_903954045.1 uncultured beta proteobacterium
AGCGCGTTTGTCTTTGTCTGCCTGCTGGCGTGCGTCTTCGCTGGCTTGCAGGCGTTCGGCTTCCAATTTGGCAAAGTGCTGGCGCAGGTCGCGGGCACCGTCTTTGTATTGCTTGGACCAGCCAGCCGCCTTTTCACGGGCTGCCGCCAGGGTGAGGTAGCCTTCGCGGCCTTTGGGGTCGTAGGCACCCACGGCGAGGGTGTCGCGCTGTCCGGTGCTGGTGGTGTAACGGAAATAGAATGATCGCTCACCGCCCGGTGTGATCCGGCCCAAGAACCGACCAGCACCGCGTGGGGCTGGGTCAGTGAACCACTGGTCAGCACCGTTCGGTTTCGATGCCATTTCTTTGTCTGTGATGATGCCCATGACCTGCTTTCCCGTTGCCGTTCGGTTGCCGTTTCTCTCGGCTGGTTGCCATTCGGTTGCCGTTTCTGGCTGGCAGTCATTGTACATCTTGGGCTGACTTTGGACGCTAAACTATCGTAAGTGATTGATTTGTAATGAATAAATTAAATTCTCAGGATGCGGTGGAATCTTTTGAAACGCAGTTTGAATTGACTACGAACCAAGGGGTAGTGGGTTCAATTCCTGCCAGCCGCACCATATGAATCAAGGACTTACGCTCGAAAGGGTGTAAGTCCTTTCTTCTTTGTGGCGAAATGTGCCCAACAATGTGCCCAACAAAGCAGGTGGCTACGAGTGGTTGTTGCTGGATATTGTGTGCAATTGCACTCGACAGATCATGGTTAAACATCCCATCGAATGGATTAGTGCTCTGTAACGCCCTGTAGAAGCCCCTAGGATCGCCCTGACTACTCTGCGAACGCTGGGTTGGGGATAAGTGGGTGCCCGGAGAGAAAAACTCTGCACTGCCCTTTACGCCCTTGTGTTCCCTCAATGCGCTGGCTTTACCACGATGTGCTGGTCGGCTTGATGACTGCAATCAATCAGGCGACGACTCCAAACCTTTCCCTCAGTCGCTCGACGGTACTGCGCCATTTGGGTGTAGTCGGCTTGCAGACAGTGTTTTGGTTACCAAAGAATCCAATTTCTTGCACCGCACGTTCAATCGGCACCGTCTTTTCCCACTGGACTGGAACAAACCATTCGCAGCGTTCTGGGTCATCAGAAAATTCGCGGTGATAACTACCAAGTTTGAGCGCATCCAACGCCGATACCTCTCCGTCGGGACCTTTGACTTTGAAATCTGTCGCTTGCTGAGCACAACCAGTAACGCGACCAACACCAACATAGCCAGTCCCCGGCACGTTGACCCACACCCGATCATCGGGTTTTAGGGCCAAGAGCGTTCGGCTGTACCAAACACCTCCGCCACCACAAATGAAGCCGTATTGCATCGCTTCTGACCATGAGCGTTCATCACTGGCACCAAACGAAACATAGAACTCTCCGTTCCAAGGTTCGGCAGGGCCATTGCTGGGTGGCGCGACATTGACCTGTGTATGTACCGGGTCCAGCAGCCATGCCCTGCTTAGCAACTGGTCTGGGCCATGGGAAAACACCTGAAAACACAGCACGTTAATGGCAATATCTCGCTTATTCAGGTAGGCCACGATACGTTCGGAACTGTCATCCAACTGCGCCGCAACGATCACGATTTGATGGCTCTGATTTAACGTGTCTTCATCCAGTGGTTGTCCAAAGCGTGAGCGAAAGTCGTCGGACAGGCTCTGGCCCGATTTGAAGCGGCGGTAGATGGCTGAAATATCTTCTGGTTGTAAACCCTCAACCCAACTTGCGTAATCTAGCGCCTGAGCCACCACATCACGTGCGGTGCGGTCCCGCTTCAGTTCCACAAGCACCAACGAGCCATCGGGCGCAATTGCCAGCAGGTCAATAATGCCGCCCATCCCAGTGCGTTCTTGGCGACCAATAAGCATCCACGCCTCAGACAGCAACTGTGGCTGGGCTACGATCATGTCCTCCAACAACTTCTCATTGGGGAGGACAGCTTCAACAAGCCGTTCAGGCTTGGCATTGACTTTCCAGAGGGCGGTACGAATAGGCATTGCCGAAATCCCTTTTTATTCAATATGGTTTGCAATCAGCGGGTGATTCAATGCAGCAACCTTGAGTTGAACCATCGCAGAAAGTTTGCCTTAAGCATTTAGCTTGATTCGCTTAGGGACGAGACTGTCATGCCCTTGCCCGTTCCCGAATGTCATCCAGCACCCGCACCAACTCCGTGACCTTCGCCACCGGGAACACCGCTTCCGGTCCCTGCTGACTGATGTCGGTAAACGGGGACTCATACAGCCGTGCAGCATCCATCGTGCCGTTCTCGGTCAGATACTGCACGATTAGGTCAATGAACTCCAATTGGCTGGCAGTAGCCGTGGTGCCGACCACAAACTGACTGAATGCCTGTTTGGCCGTTTCCCTATCGAGTCCCACTAGTGATCGGATAAAAATTCCCAGCCCGTGGTTCTGCTCGGTAGCCAGTTTAATGACCTCTGGTGAGCCACCGGCCTCGACCAGCATCCGTTCTAACTCAGTAAGGTCTGAAATGGTCAGTGGCTGGTTACGCCGTAGCCGCTGCAATGACAAGTGGCTTTCGTGGTCCCGCAGGAACTGCCGCGCTTTGTCCTTGAACTTGGCGAGATTCATGCCGGTGCTGACCCCGGGTAGGTCTATTGCGGCACCTTCTCCGAGTTCATCTTCAAACTCGGTGTAGACGATGTTCTTCTTGCCCTTTTCGATCAGCTTGACCAGAGCACGCAATTTCTTCCGGGCAGATTCCAACATGACCACGGTCACGTTCTCCCACCACTCTTCACCGGATACAGACTGAATCAACACCATCTGAGCCTTGATGGCAGGAATGCTTTCCTGATCTTCCAAGGCGCTGGCAATGGCCTGCATACGCCCTTTCAGTGCCGCGAAGTCAGGCAGGGCTTGGAGCACCGCAAGCTGGGTACGCAGTACCAGCAAGTCAAAGCGTTTAGCCTCTTCGTCATCGTCCACCAATGCGGTGGGCAGACCTGCCACACGTTCATTCAATTCGACGTAGCTGTCGGCATCCAATGTCTTCCATGCCTCCAGCTTGGCGAACCGTTCTACCGACTTCCGTTGGGGGCGCACGACAAAGTTGTCCATGTTCATGGCGGCAACATTCTGGTGCAGGTACCCTGCCAATTCACCGCGCAATTGCTCGGCTGTGAGTTGGTCGCCATAAGCAGCGGCACGTTCTTCTACCTTGGAACCATCCACGGTTATCTTGTCCAGTTCTGCAATCACTTGCAGTCTGGCTTTGAACAGCCGTTTGGTCAGTGGTTCGCTGGTCGCGCCATCCGAGTGATCGGGGTTCTGACTGAAGAACTCTAAGTTTTGACAGTAGTCGAAAACGTTAAAGAATTGCTTGTTCTGTCCCGGTCCATACAGGTCGAGGCATAGGCGGGTGCCACGTCCGACCATCTGCCAGAACTTGGTCTTGGCACGTATGACCTTAAAGAACACCAGATTGACTACTTCAGGCACGTCAATGCCGGTGTCCAGCATGTCCACCGAAATGGCGATGTGGGGTGCCTTTTCTTTGTTGGAAAAGTCGTCAATCAGGCTTTGGGCATATTCGGTCTTGTACGTCACCACCCGCGCAAACTGGCCCTTGTAATGCGGGTAGTTGACGTTGAAGCGTTCGGCAATGAAATCGGCATGGTCATTGTTCTTGGCAAAGATGATCGTCTTGCCCAGACGGTCACCACCGGCAACCTTTTCGCCACGGGTCATCAGGTGTTCCAGCACCTTGTCCACGGTAT
>CAJBMJ010000267.1 GCA_903954045.1 uncultured beta proteobacterium
CCAGACGCACAAGATTGAATTCCCCGCAGGAAGCCTGCTGATCCAGTTGGGCGGCCCCGGCATGCGCATCGGCATGGGCGGCAGCGCAGCCAGTTCCATGGCAACCGGTGCCAATGCGGCGCATCTGGACTTTGATTCGGTACAACGCGGCAACCCCGAGATTGAGCGCCGGGCGCAGGAAGTCATCAACCAGTGCTGGATGCAGGGCAGCTCCAACCCCATTCTGGCGATCCACGACGTGGGTGCAGGTGGTTTGAGCAATGCTTTTCCTGAATTGACCAACGACGCGGGGCGGGGCGCCCGTTTCGATTTGCGGGCCGTCAAACTTGAAGAAAGCGGCATGGCGCCGAAAGAAATTTGGTGTAACGAGAGCCAGGAACGTTACGTATTGGCCATCGCCCCAGAATCTCTGGCGCAGTTCCAAGCATTGTGCGATCGCGAACGCTGCCCATTTGCCGTGATTGGCGTGGCCACTGAGGAGCGCCAACTGCAGCTGGTGGATGAAGGAAGCGAATCGCCAGTCAACATGCCGATGAACGTGCTTCTGGGCAAGCCTCCCAAGATGCACCGCGACGTCAAAACGGTAGAGCGCCGCTTCCAGCCGCTGAATTTGACGGGTGTGGAACTACAAAAAGCAGTGATCGACGTGCTGGCGCACCCCACGGTGGCCTCAAAGCGCTTCCTGATCACCATTGGCGACCGCACTGTGGGTGGTTTGACGCACCGTGACCAGATGGTCGGCCCTTGGCAGGTGCCGGTGGCCGATTGCGCCGTGACGCTGGCCGATTTCAAGGGTTTTGCCGGTGAAGCCATGTCCATGGGCGAACGCACCCCTCTGGCCGCGCTGGACGCTCCTGCTTCGGGCCGTATGGCAGTGGCCGAAGCCATTACCAATTTGCTGGCCGCCCCCATCGAGCTGCCGCGCGTGAAGCTGTCTGCCAACTGGATGGCTGCCTGTGGCGAGCCCGGTGAAGATGCTGCGCTGTATGCCACGGTCAAGGCCGTCGGCATGGAGCTGTGCCCGGCTTTGGGCATCAGTATTCCGGTGGGGAAAGATTCCCTCTCCATGCGCACCCAATGGCAGGATGGCGATGTGCAAAAGAAAGTCACTTCGCCTGTTTCGCTGATCGTGAGCGGTTTTGCCACGCTGCAGGACGTGCGCGGCACGCTCACCCCACAACTCAATGCAACGGACGACACCACCCTGGTGCTGGTTGATCTGGGTAAGGGGCAGCACCGCATGGCTGCCAGCATCCTGGCCCAAAACCTTGAGCAGATGGGTGACCGGGTGCCTGACTTGGACCAGCCGCAAGATTTGGTGAACCTGGTCAACGCGGTCAACGCCTTGCGGGCAAAAGGGCAAGTGCTGGCTTACCACGACAGGGGCGACGGCGGCCTGCTAGCCACCGTGGCCGAGATGGCCTTTGCCGGTCGGGTGGGCGTGTCGCTCAACGTGGACATGCTGGTGCTCGAAGGAGACGGTA
Organism: uncultured beta proteobacterium; assembly: GCA_903954045.1. Taxonomy (GTDB): domain Bacteria; phylum Pseudomonadota; class Gammaproteobacteria; order Burkholderiales; family Burkholderiaceae_C; genus Allorhodoferax. The sequence continues at coordinate 1,485 of CAJBMJ010000267.1, forward strand.
TTTCTGACAGCCGCATGGACGTGGGCGACAGCAAAAACTGGGCAGGGCAGGTGGGTGCGCGGCGCGAGGAGCAAACCCTCAAAGCCTTGTTCAATGAAGAGTTGGGCGTGGTGCTGCAGGTGCGTACCAGCGAGCGGTCTGAAGTGATGGCCACCCTGCGCGAGCACGGCCTCTCTAAATTCAGCCACTTTATCGGCAAGACCCGCCCTGCCACCGGTGAAATCAATGCAGGCAAGGGCGAGTTGCAGATCTGGCGCGATGCCAAGTCCATCTTTAGCGCCAAGTTGAACGATTTGCACCAGGTGTGGGATGCGGTGAGCTGGAAGATTGCGCAGCAGCGCGACAACCCTGCGTGCGCCGATGCAGAACATGCGTCCGCTGGAGCGCCGAGTGACCCCGGAATGCAGGTTTACATGCCAAACAAGGCGCTAGCGCTTGTAGAGTCTGCACAAGCAGCTACTAAAAACGTAGCGCCAGCCTTGATGGGCAGCCGCCCCAAAGTGGCGGTACTGCGAGAGCAGGGCGTCAATTCCCATGTGGAAATGGCCTATGCCTTCACCGAGGCAGGTTTCGAAGCCTATGACGTGCACATGACCGATCTGCAGACTGGCCGCGCCAAGCTCTCCGATTTCAAGGGCGTGGTGGCCTGCGGTGGCTTCAGCTACGGAGACACTTTGGGCGCGGGTATTGGCTGGGCACGCAGCATCACCTTCAATGAAGTGCTGGCCGACCAGTTCAAGGCATTCTTCGGGCGGGGTGACACCTTTGGCTTGGGCGTTTGCAACGGCTGCCAGATGTTTGCCGAGCTGGCTGACATCATTCCGGGAGCGCAGGATTGGCCGCGCTTTACCACCAACCAGAGTGAGCGATTTGAGGCGCGACTTTCCCTGGTGGAAGTGCTGGAGTCGCCCAGCCTGTTCTTCACGGACCTGGCAGGTATGCGCTTGCCCATTGCGGTTGCACACGGTGAGGGCTATGCCAACTTCAAGTACCGTGGCAACCAGGCCAAAGCCATTGCTGCCATGCGTTTTGTCGACAACACCGGGGCGGTAACCGAGGCCTATCCGTTCAACCCCAACGGCAGCCCGGGCGGCCTTACCGCAGTGACTACCGCAGATGGTCGCTTTACTGCGATGATGCCGCACCCCGAGCGGGTTTTCCGCAATGTGCAGATGAGCTGGACATCACTGGATAAAAATGAGTTCAGCCCCTGGATGCAGCTTTGGCGTAACGCCCGTAAATGGGTCAACTGATGCAAAGGAGGTTCGTGA
>CAJBMJ010000268.1 GCA_903954045.1 uncultured beta proteobacterium
AAAACCGGCAGTTTTCCCCGTAAAGGAGTGACTGTCTGCATTTCCATTCATACGCACGCGCAAAGGTGTTCCATCTGCGAGCCGTGCATGGGCCATCAAGTCGCTGCCGCTGTAGATGGTTTCGGGGACGATGCCACGAATTTGTGCCATTTCTGGCGAGACCAGCGTAATGCGCTCTGGGCGCACAACCAACACAGCCTTCTGGTCTATCGGAATTTCGTTCGCATTGGCCACTTCGACTTCCACCGAATCATTGCCGCAACAGGTGAGGCGGAATCTTCCACCCGCGCCATTTCGTACCACGCAAATTGCTGAAAGGAAATTAGCGTCGCCTATGAACTCGGCAACAAACTTGGTTGCGGGACGTTCATAGATATCGATGGATCGCCCTACCTGCATGAGTTTGCCGTCTTTCATCACGGCGATGCGGTCAGACATCCGCAGGGCTTCTTCTTGATCGTGCGTCACAAATACAAAGGTGATGCCCGTTACGGTCTGCAGTCGCTTCAATTCAATCTGCATTTCCTTGCGCAGTTTGTGATCAAGCGCTGAGAGTGACTCATCAAGCAACAGTACCTTCGGTTCTGGTGCCAGTGCTCGTCCTAGTGCCACACGCTGCTGCTGCCCGCCCGACAACTGTGCGGGCTTGCGGTTGGCAAGCCCTTCCAGTCGTAGCAATTGAATAATCTCTGCTACGCGGTTGCGAATGCTCTCGCGAGGACGTTCCAGCATTTCCAATGCGAATGCTATGTTTTGCGCAACGCTCATGTGCGGAAATAGCGCATAGCTCTGGAACACTGTGTTCACCGGGCGAAGATTGGGCAACGTCTTGCCCATTTCGACACCATCGAGTTCGATGCGGCCCTGGTCTACGTCTTCAAATCCTGCAATGGTTCGCAGCAGTGTCGTTTTTCCACATCCGGATGGCCCGAGTAACGTGAAAAATTCGTTCTTGCGAATTTCCAGCGTCACTCCGTCCAGAGCGGGTTGGGAGGTGCCGGGATATTGCTTGCGCACGCCGTCAATGGCAATGGCGATGTCTCTCATGAAAGCCTTCGGAATTGACAGGAGGTGGTACGGACCTGGCCGCACAATGGATGCACTACTTGCGTAAGCAGCGCATCCGCTGAATCAACGGTTCAGACGAGTCCAGACGCCGTCACGTAGTTCGCGCGCCTTGGCCGAACAATCCTTGACCGGCCGAAAGCGCGCCTTCATTGCTTCTGGCGGATTGATCGCAGGACTTGCTGCCAATGCGGGGTCCATAAACGCGGACGAACCCCTGACCGCGTTGTTGTAGCCGTTGAAGTTCGAAGCCTCTGCGGCGTTTTTCGGATCCATCATCCAGTTCATGAAGATTTTTGCGTTCTCGACGTTGGGAGCACCCTTGGGAACAACAAAATAGTCGCTCCACAAGTTCATTCCCTCTTTGGGATATACAAACACGGCCGCCGTGAGTTTCAAGCCTGACTTATAGGACGCGCCGTTCCATTGGTGATGCATCGTTACTTCGCCAGCAGCCATGCGGCCAATAGTCCCACTGGATGAGTAAATTTTCACGCTGGGTTTTTGCTTGAGCAATATGTCCAGAATCTTCTGTGCATCCGCAGGGTTCTCGGTACAGGTGTCTATGCCAAGGTAGTGAGCAGCGGCGGTGAACATTTCACCTTGGCTGGACATGGCTGCGATGCTTCCGGAAACCTCAGGACGAGGCTCGAAGAACTCCTTCCAACTATCTGTCAACTTGCCGCCGGGCACCTTGGCAGAATCGTAAGTAAAGCCCGTAGAGCCCCATGTGTACGGAACCGAATAGTCCGAATTGGGGTCGGCCGGAGGACGGTCGTGCGGAGCGGTCACATTCTTATGGTTGGGCATCTTCCCCGCATCCACTTTGGTCAGAAGACCTGACTTGATCATGGTGCTTAGCACGGAGTCGCTGGGAATGACGATGTCGTATCCGCCGCCGCCGGCTTGCAGTTTGGCAAGCATGGTTTCGTTGCTGTCGTAAACGTCCAGCGTGACTTTGATGGAAGTCTCTGCCTCGAATCGTTTGATCAAATTTGGGGGAACGTAATTTGCCCAGCTGTACAGGAACAATTGTTTGCTCTGTGCTGCGGCCAGCATGGGCAAGCATGCGCATGCAGCCCCCACCGCTGTCCACTTAAGAAGCTTTCGCTTCAATCCGCGGATTGAGATAGCCCGGGCGGCGACGGTCGATTGCATGTCAGTCTCCTTGTTGTGGTTGTTCACATTGTTTACCGCCCGCTTCCAACGTGGTGGATCCAATCAGTAAAAATGATTGGCTCCAATATACTCACCACCATGCTTTCTGAGTATCTCGCTGGTCAAATAGATATGCTTTCCGCCCAGCAGGGCGGGCCAAAGCACCGACTGCTGTATGAAGCATTGCGACGCGCGGTTCTGGGAGGCAAGTTGCTGGCCGGCTACCGGATACCGCCTAGTCGAAACCTGGCACTTGATTTGCAGATATCCCGCAACACGGTTGTTGCCGCACTAAATCGGCTCAGCTCTGAAGGGCTTTTGACGAGTCATGTCGGTCGGGGAACGTACGTCAATGGCGGCCTCATGAAGAAGCCCGCCCGGCGGCAACAACGCCAAGCTATTCGCCTGTCTGGTCGAGGACAACGGATCCTCAATACTTTCTCGGCTGCCGAACTTGAGATTTACCCATTCACTTCAGGAATTGTCGATTTCAGCGCATTTCCGCTCGGGGTCTGGCGACGTTTGCAGCACAAACACTGGCGCATGGCATACCCGGACATGCTGGATTACAGCTACTCGGGTGGGCATGCCCCGCTACGCAATGCAGTCGTTGGCTACCTGCGTGTGTTTAGGAACCTGGCGGTGGATGTAGAACAGGTATTCATTACCAGCGGTACACAACAATCGATCGAACTGTGTGCCCAGATCCTGGCCGACTACAACGACACGGTTTGGCTGGAGGATCCGGCGTACTGGGGGGCGGCAAAGGCATTTGTCGCGGCCGGTTTGCACTTACACCCGGTGCCCGTGGATGGACTGGGGATGGCCCCCATAGTTTCAAAAACAGTTCCAGCCCCACGTCTTATCTACGTCACCCCGTCACATCAGTACCCTACAGGGGTAGTAATGCCAATCAGTCGCCGTCAGGAAATTCTTACGGTGGCAAGAAAGTATGAAGCATGGGTGCTCGAGGATGACTATGACAGTGAGTTCCGCTTCAGTGGGCCCGTGGTGGAAGCGATCGCCAGTCTGGACACAGACCAGCGCGTCATCTACATGGGCTCTTTTTCCAAGGTTCTGTACCCTGGCCTCAAGCTGGGATACATCGTGGTGCCCAAAGGGCTTGCGGCCCCGATGATGCAGGCCCACTACGACCTGAACCGCCCGGGGCAGATTCCACTTCAAGCCGCTTTGGCCGAATTTATTGAGATGGGACATTTCACCGCTGCGTTGCGCAGTTCTCGACAAAGCTACGCCCAACGCCGTCGAAGCCTTCTCGACGCATTGAAACCATGCCTGGGCACACTCGCCCACATAAGTGGAGCAGAACAAGGGCTTCACTTATGCGTCAATTTGCCGAGCGGCATTGACGACAAGGCACTTGCGCAGCGAATCGGGTCCACCGGGCTTTCGGTGCGCGCCCTGTCCGCTTACTGCGTCACCCGCAAGGACCTTCGGGGTCTGGTCATCGGATATGGCTACGCGCCGCTAGCTGAGATTCAGCGCCACGGCCCCGCCCTCGCCAGGTCTATCAAAGCGGCTCTATCGAGCTATCGACGGGATATCTGACCGAATCCTTCCGCTCAATCGGTTCCATCAACCGGACAGCTGAAAATGCAGCCACATTTTGGTCCCTCATGGGATAAACAAATCCGGTGCACCGGTATACCAAGTCATTTCGTTAGCCCGTATGTTGGGTGAGTCAAATGATCCCTAAGTTTTCTCCCAATATGCGGCCGTTGAACATGGCTTTGAACGTCGCGCCGGTACCAATGATGAAACTTCCGAGAATTGGAATTGGCAAAAGCGGGTGCTAGTGAACGTCAGTTTCGCGACATTGCAGCCGACCGAAATACCAATTCAGAGCAGAAAAGTCTCTACCACTGGCCGGTTTCCATGCGAATGGCGACTTCGCAATCTTCAAAAATTTCGAGTTTGGCAATCTTGACCCGCACGCCCAGCACGCCAGGGAGCTGCATGAGGCGGTGGGCGAGTTTGCCGATCAGGGTTTCGAGCAGGTTGACGTGCTCGGCGGTGCATTCGGTGATGATGATCTGGCGCACCTTGCGGTAGTCCAGCACATGGTTGATGTCGTCGTCGTGGGGTAGCAGCGGTTGCGTACCCAGGCTGAGTTCGGCATCGACCTGAATCGGCTGGGGTGCGGTTTTTTCCGAATCCAGAATGCCCAGGTTGGCATCGAAACGCAGGCCCGTGAGCGTGAGGGTCTGCTGACCGGTCTGGGCTTTCATGCGTTGACGCCTTTCATTCGGAATACTTCCACGCCTACCCCGGCACAGTCGGGGTAGATATCAGGCTTTTGGGTGGACAGGCGCACGGCACGAACTTGTGGGTGGGCCAGCATTTGGGCTGCCAATTCATCGCACAGGGTCTCCTGCAGTTCCACGTGGCCCCGCACGATGCGCGCGGCAATCACTTCACGCACAAAGTCGTAGTCCACTACCTCGGCCAGCTTGTCCGTCTTGGGGGTGGTGTCGACAAAGGGCACAAAAAGTTCGACATTGAACACCAGCCGCTGGGGCTTACCTTTTTCAAAATAGTGCGCGCCAATGTGAACCAGCACCACATGGTCGCGCAGAAACAGGCGGCGGCACTCCAGTGCCAGGGTTTGAAAAATATCGGTAGTCATGTTGGTGGGACCATGAACATCACATCGCGCTGCAGGGGCACCAGATGCTGGCCGTTGTCCACGGAAAGGGTGGTGCCGGTGATGCAGGGGTTTTGCGCCAGGAACAGGCAGGTGGCCGCCACCTGGGCCGGATCAATGGGCTGGCGCAGCAGGTTGACGCGCGCTGCCTGGTCAAAATTAGCCTGGGTTTGGGGGCCACTCAGGTACATCAGGCCAGGCGCCACGCCGCACACGCGGATGCGGGGTGCCAGGGCTTGGGCCTGCAGCGCCACGGCCCGCTCCAGGGCCAGTTTGGTCACGGTGTAGGAAAAATAGTCCGGGTTCAGGTTGAAAACTTTCTGGTCCAGCACATGGATAACGCTGCGTTCTCCTGCCGGTTCATCCGCCGACAGTGACTGCGCCATCAGGCTGGAGAGTGACAGTGGGGCCAGCAGATTGACCTCGATTTGCTGGCGCGCAGCGTTGATATCCATGGCGTCACCAGCGTCGGGCTCAAAACTGGATGCGTTGTTGACCAGGCAGTGCAAAGCGCCGGATTTGGCCTGGACTTCGTTCAGCATGGCGCGGCGGTCGTCTTCGCTAGCCAAATCGGCCTTTACCGCGTGGGCCTCATGCCCCTCGGCGCGCAAACTGGCGCACAGCGCTTGAGCCTGGTTCATGCTGCGTTGGTAATGACACCACACTTCCCAGCCCGCGCGGGCAAATTGAGTACACAGCAACTGACCCAGGCGATGCGCACCACCGGTGACAAGCACGCGCCGTTGCATTTCAGTCATTGGCGACACCGGCGTCATCCACCAGCAAGGTGGTTCCAGTCAGGGTGGCATCCTGCAAGGCGATGCATACGGCAGAAGCGGTGTCTGCTGCCGAGCAGGCAGTGGCGCTCTCTGGCAAATGCTGACGCACGTTGTCCAGCGGTTCGCCTTTGAGCATGGGCTGAGTTTGGGACAGACGCTGCGCAACCCCTACCACCCGTACTATGGGGTGCAAGGCCCGCGCCAGCATCGAGTTGGCTGCGTCCAGTGCAGCCTTGGAGAGGGTGTAACTCACAAAGTCAGGAGTCTGGTTCCAGAGATTTTGGTCGAGCAGGGTGACCACGACGCCAGATTTCTGCTCTGCTTGGGCCAGTTTGTCGTTGCGCTGTTGGATATGGGCGTGCAGGGCCTGACTAATCAGAATGACCGCACCGGCATTGCTGCGCATGTGCTTTTCCATGGCCGCAAAGCTGAAATTGTGGGTGGTGTCGTGTTCAAACGTCGACGCGCAGTGCACCACGGCGTCCAGATGGCCCAGATGCTCTACCACCGTAGGGACGAGCTTGCGCACTGCGGTTTCGTTGCCTAAGTTGGTACGAAAAGCGGCTGCACCGCCCGTTAAATATGCACAGTCTGCTACTGTTTTTGTAGCTTCCGTCACCGAGTCACGGTAGTGCACTGCCACCCGCCACCCGTTGGCAGCCAGTTTGAGTGCAATTTCCCGGCCCCGCAGTTTGGCAGCGCCAGTGACCAGAACAGTGGGGATGTGGGAAGGGGAGGACATTGGGAGACAATTCATCGCGACATGACAACACCACCGAGTTTAACGACCCCCCCCAGCGCTCAGGCTCCCGAGGGGATATCGCGGGCCCTGACAACGCACATTGCCGAGCAAGTACAAGCCCGGGGTGGATGGATGGGGTTTGACCAATTCATGGCGCTGGCGCTCTATGCGCCGGGCCTGGGCTACTACGCCAACGGTTCAGCCAAGTTCGGTGCATTGCCGGGTAGCGGCAGCGACTTTGTTACCGCCCCGGAGATGACTCCGCTTTTTGGTCAGGCGCTGGCAAGCCAGGTGGCGCAAGCGCTGGAAGTCTCGGGCACGGACGAAGTCTGGGAATTCGGGGCTGGCACTGGTGCGCTGGCGCGGCAGCTGCTGGATGCGTTGGGTGCCAAAGTGCGCCGCTACACCATCGTGGACTTGTCCGAATCGCTCAAAGAACGTCAGCGCCAGACACTTTCGGCCCATGCGGGCAAGGTGCAGTGGGCTACCGAACTCCCCGCGTCCATTCAGGGTGTGGTGGTGGGCAACGAGGTGCTCGATGCCATGCCGGTGCAGTTGCTCGCCCGCGTGAACGGAGTCTGGTTCGAGAGGGGGGTTGCCTGGCACGAGGGCGCATTGGTCTGGGCAGACCAGCCCACCGAGTTGCGGCCCCCGCTGGATGTAGCGGGCGATCACGACTACCTGACCGAGATCCACGCCCAAGGAGAGGCCTTTGTGCGCACCTTGGCAGACCGCCTGCAGCTGGGCTCTGCGTTCCTGCTGGACTATGGTTTCCCCGAGAGTGAGTACTACCATGTACAGCGCCATATGGGCACGGTGATGTGCCATCGCGCGCACCAGAGCGATGGCAATCCGCTGGTGGAGGTGGGCCTCAAGGACATTACGGCCCATGTCAATTTCACCGGCATAGCCGTTGCAGCGCAGAGTGCCGGTCTGGAGGTGCTGGGCTACACCAACCAGGCGCACTTTCTGATCAATTGCGGTATGGCACAGGCCATGGAGCAGGCCTCTTTGCCTGAGCGGGTAACAGCTCACAAGTTGCTGGCCGAGCACGAAATGGGGGAGTTTTTCAAGGTGATCGGACTCTGCAAAGGGGCGCACTGGGATGCCATCGGCTTTGCCCGCGGAGACCGGACCCACCGGCTTTAGTCTGGTAACCACTCTGTAACCAGTGCGGTTTCGGGCGAGGTACCATGACGCTATGACCTCTACCACTCAAACTGAAATTGTGGAGCGCACGACCAGACCCTGGGGCTGGTATGCAACGGTGTCCGAGGTGCCGGGTCACAAAATCAAGCGCCTGCATGTGTTGCCGGGGCAGCAGCTCAGCCTGCAGAAGCATTTGCACCGCAGCGAACACTGGGTGGTTGTTCATGGGGTGGCCCGCGTAACCCTGGACGATCGGGTGTTCGACCTGACAACGGGGCAATGTTGCGACATTTCTCAGGGCCAGGTGCACCGCATATTGAACGCCACTACAGAGCCGGTTGAGGTGGTGGAAATTCAGTTTGGCAGTTACCTTGGGGAGGACGATATTGTTCGTTTACAGGATGACTATGGCCGCATCCCCTAAGCTATTCACATGAACCCTAGCACTTCTGAACCTTTCCAGGGCTTGCCTGCGGGCGCAGCGCCCGTGACCTGTGTAGACATCGGTGGTACCAAAGTGGCAGTGAGTGTGGCTGACGCGCATGGTATCCACGGCAAGCTGGCCGAGCCGACTGCCAAGGAGGGCGACAACGACGCCCTGGCGCTGCAGATCATCCGCATGGTGGGGCAAAGTTGCGCCGCAAGCGGGTATGCAGTGGCCGACATTGCTGCGGTGGGGGTGGCTTCCTGCGGCCCCTTTGTGATGCGGGATGGGCTGATCGAATTGGCGGCCCCCAATATCTGCGGCGGCATGGCGGGAAAGGGGCGCGGCCTGCCCAACGATTGGCCCACCGCTCTGCTGGAAGCGCCACTGCGCGCGGCTTTTCCCGGAGTACGGGTGGAAAACGATGGCGTGGGAGCGCTCGAGGCCGAGCGCCGCTGGGGTGCTTTGCAAGGATTCGACAACTGCGGCTACGTCACCTGGAGCACCGGCATTGGTATGGGCTTGTGTGTGGACGGCCGCATTTTGCGCGGAAAGAACGGCAATGCGGGCCACGCTGGCCACACCTTTGTCAGTGATAACGACGACGCCCTGTGCGGATGCGGGAACATCGGAGACGTGGAAGCCTTGGTGGCGGGCAACGCCATTCCCAGGCGATTTGGTCTGGAGGGTTTCACGGATGCTGCTATTCTTTTTGAAGCGGCTCATGCAGGTAATACAAGGGCAAATGCCATTATTGATGACCTTTGCAGAGTGATGGGGCGTGCTTTGTACAACATGGTTGCCACGCTGGATCTGGAGCGCATCAGTCTGGGTGGCAGCGTGTTCTGGCACCACCGTGATTTTTTGTTACCTAAATTGAGGGCGCAAGTTCACGGCAAGTTGGGCGCATTGACCGATGGGGTGGAATTGGTACCTGCGGGCCTGGGCGACAAGGTCGGCGATTACGCAGCCTTGGCCCTGGTTACGGGCAGTTAGTCTGGGTCTCGCAGGTGAAATTCTTGCGCGGTACTTACGTATATGATCTGCCCGACAGGCTGTTGGCCATGCCGGGGTCCTGAAGAGCCTTCTCACCCTTTTTTCGCAAGTTTCGGAGTCATTTGATGTACAAAAAAATTCTCGTTGCCACTGACGGTTCTCCCTTGTCGGAAAAGGCGGTCAAGTCGGCCATCAACCTTTGCGTTCTGACAGGCGCTGAGCTGGTTGCCATGAAAGTGATCCAGCGTTTTCACAAGACCTACTTTGATGGCCCCGTGAACGCTGACCCCGAAGAAATTGCCAATGTTGAGGCGCAATGGCTGGCGCGAACCAAAGAGATTGTGGACGCGGTCAAATTGCAGGCAGAGAAAAAAGGGGTCAAGGCCAAATCCGTGACGGTGAAATCAGACCTGATCAGTGATGCGATCATCGCAACGGCCAAAAAACAGAATTGCGATCTGATCGTGATGGCCTCCCACGGTCGCAAGGGCATCAAACGGCTGATCCTGGGAAGCGAGACCCAGCATGTTCTGACCCACACCGAGATTCCGGTTCTTGTGTTGCGATAGTTTAAAAAAATACAACGAGGAGACAAGAGAATGAACATAAAAAGCCAAAAAGACTTTTTCTCCGGCCTGATGTTTATGGTCGTTGGAGTGGCCTTTGCCTGGGGTGCCAGCACCTACACCATTGGCAATGGAGCCCGCATGGGTCCGGGCTACTTCCCTCTGCTGCTGGGGATTCTGCTGGCCATCATGGGCGGCCTGATTGCCTTCAAAGCCCTGGTCGTTGAAACCATGGACGGCGATCCCATAGGCAAGTTTGCCTGGAAGCCTTTGTTCTTCATCATCCTGGCCAACCTGGTCTTTGGTGCCTCTATTGGAGGCCTGCCTTCCATTGGCATGCCCCCTTTGGGACTCATAGTGGGCATCTACCTGCTCACCATCATTGCCAGCAATGCCGGAGATGAGTTCAGCCTCAAAGGCGTGCTTGTCCTGGCCACCATCCTCGCTGCGCTGAGCTATGTCGCTTTCATCATGCTGCTCAAACTCCAGTTCCCCGTCTGGCCGGCGTTCCTCAAAGCCTGATTTCCACAATAACAACTAAAAAACACCTAAGGAAACAACACCATGGACCTGATTGACAACCTCTCCCTGGGCTTTGGAGTCGCCTTCACCCTCCAAAACCTCATGTACGCCTTCATCGGTTGCCTGTTGGGAACCCTGATCGGCGTGCTTCCGGGCATCGGCCCGCTGGCCACCATCGCCATGCTGTTGCCTGCCACCTACGCTTTGCCGCCGGTGGCGGCGCTCATCATGCTGGCCGGCATTTACTACGGAGCCCAGTACGGAGGGTCAACTACGGCCATCCTGGTTAACCTGCCAGGCGAATCCTCCTCGGTGGTGACGGTGATTGACGGCTACCAGATGGCCAGAAACGGTCGTGCCGGTCCGGCCTTGGCTGCTGCAGGTTTGGGTTCTTTCTTTGCAGGCTGCGTCGGTACACTGATCCTGGCTGCTTTTGC
>CAJBMJ010000269.1 GCA_903954045.1 uncultured beta proteobacterium
CTCAGGTGCGAAGCGCGGATGGCGCTGCCCGACAGCAGTTGCCGCAGCGCCTCTGCCGTAGCCATCTGGCCCTTGTGCTTGCGCAGCTTGTGGATGCGTGCGTCAAAGGGTGCGTCCGTGCCCTTGGCTGCATCGGTAGAGAGTGCGCCCGTCAGCAGGGCCGACTGGAGCAGTCGTTCGGCCTCAAACAAGCCGGCTAACGCGTTGGCGGTGGAGAACTGCGTGCCGTTGAGCAGCGCCAACCCTTCCTTGGGACCCAGCACCACTGGCTTCAGACCCACGCTGGCCAGCGCTTGCACGGCAGGCATGCGGCCCGTGGGTGTGAAGGCCTCACCCACGCCAATCATCACTTCGGTCATATGGGACAAGGGGGCCAGATCGCCCGAGGCGCCTACCGAACCTTGCCCCGGAACCACGGGGATCACACCCCGCACCAGCATGGCTTCCAGCAGCGCCAGCGTTGCCGGACGAATGCCCGACGCGCCTTGCGCCAGGCTGGCAAGTTTGAGTGCCATCATGAGCCGCGCTATAGGCACAGGTGTGGGTTCGCCCACGCCCGCTGCGTGTGACAGCACGATGTTGCGTTGCAGGGTTTCCAGGTCTTCCACCGGAATACGCACACTGGCCAGCTTTCCAAACCCGGTGTTGATACCGTAGACCGGCTCGCCTTTGGCAACAATGCGCTCCACCGTGTCGGCGCTGGCCTTGACAGCTTGCACACAGGAAGGGTCCAGCGCCGGGGTGGCACCGCGGTAGATAGCGCGCCATTGGGCCAGCGGCACCTGACCGGGCTGCAGCGTGAGAGTGGATGCAATGGGTGTCGTCATGGTCGATCCTGTATATACAAGTAAGTGTCAGCGTAAATAAGAAAAATAACTCCGCCTGTCAACTCGACAGTGCGTTTCCGTCAGTGCGAAAACGACTGCCCAGGCGATAACGCATACCCGGGTGTAGGCAGCGCACGATGGTGATGGGCACCTCACGATGCCAGGTGCGCCGCGTCAGGAGCAAGCAGGGCTGCCCGTCCTCCATTTCCAGCAGACGCGCCTGCTCGGGCGTTGGAAGCACGGCGTCGACCACATGCTCCATCTGGTCAAACAGCACGGTTCGAACCAAAAAGTCTCCGGGCTGCTCCAGCGAAAAATCCTGCTGGGCAAAACTTGGCACCATGGCAGGATTCACATAACGGTCTTCCAGCTGCATTGGCACACCATCTTCTTTGTGAACACACACACTGTGAAAAACCGAAGCACCGGTATTGAGCCCCAGCGCAGCAGCCACTTCCAGCGTGGCTGAAACCCGCTCCACGGCAATGACTTCGCAGGCGTAATCGTGCCCGCGCAAACGAATGTCCTGCGCCAGACTTGCAATCCGCAGCAAATTGGACTGGGGTTTTTCGTCTGCCACAAAGCTGCCGACACCGGCCACACGCCGAATACGTCCCTGCTCCACCAGCTCGCGCAGCGCGCGGTTCACGGTCATGCGCGACATGCCGAACTGCACCACCAGATCGTTCTCCGAC
>CAJBMJ010000270.1 GCA_903954045.1 uncultured beta proteobacterium
CCGTAGGGGTCATCCTCCACGATCAGGGTCTGGTGCTTTACCGCCATCTCCAGCACGCGCTTGCGGCGCTCGGCGCTGAGCAAAGCCCCACTGGGGTTGCCGAAGGTGGGAATCAAGTAAACAAATTTTGGCTTGTGCTTGGCAATCAGTTGCTCCAGCGCGTCAGTGTTGACGCCGTCGCCATCGACCGGCGCCGAGATGATGTCAGCACCATACAGCCGGAAACACTGGATGGTGGCCAAAAAAGTGGGGCCTTCCACAATCACCTTGTCACCGGGGCTGATCATGGTCTTGCCCAGCAAATCCAGCGCCTGCTGGCTGCCCGTGGTCACGATCAACTGGTCCGCAGCCACATCCTTGGCGCCCTTGGACTGCATGAAACCGGCCAACTGTTCGCGCAGCGGCTGATACCCTTCGGTCGCGCCATACTGCAAGGCAGCGCCCGGCTCCTCGGTCAGCGCCTGGTTGGACGCCGCACGGATACCCTCCACATCAAACATGGCGCTGTCCGGAAATCCGCCCGCAAAGCTGATGATGCCGGGCTTACCCAAGAGCTTGAAGAGTTCGCGAATGGCGGAAGTTTCCACATTGTTGAGGCGGTCGGCAAATTGCATGGTGTGTGCTACTGGGTTGGGATGGGATTGTTTATGGGGTAAATTGTCACCGATTCATTCAACCTTCCCCCTACACCGTCGCCAGGGAGCGCCATGTCCAGTCTCGATTCATTTTTCGGGTCCGTCAAACTGCCCTCCATGTCAGAGGTCGCGCACGAGCTGATTCGCTCCATGAACAGTGAATCGGTGTCCGTTTCCGAGGTGCGCGACATCATCGCCCGGGACCCTGCCCTCACCGCCAATTTGCTGCGGCTTGCCAACAGCGCACAGTTTGGCCTGCCGCGCGGCGTGGGCACGCTCGATGACGCCATCACCATGGTGGGAATGGCGCGCGTCAGGGCTTTATCGCTTACTGCCTGCATGGCGGGTGCGTTTCCGGCCATGCCAGGGCTGGACCGCAAAGCATTTTGGGCCTCCAGCATGGCTTGCGCCGGTTACGCACAGTGGCTGGCCAAACACCTGGAGATCGACCCCCAGATGGCCTGGCTCACCGGCATGATGCTTCGCCTGGGTGAATTGCTCATCGCTCAGGCCGAGCCCAAGACGCTCAAGGCCATTGAACAGCTGCCTTACGCTCCAGGCGAACGCTGGCAGCGCGAGAAAAAACTGGTGGGCTTTAGCGAAGGCCATATCACCGCCGAACTGGCGCGCCGCTGGAACTTCCCTATGCAAATCGTGCAGGCGCTGCAGCGCGTGTCCGAACCCCTGCTAGAACAGGCTTTTTCTCGCCTTGGCGCGGTAGTGCACCTGGCCGGGCTGCTGGCCGATACCCCCCATGCCGGGCCCCACTCGGTGGCCGACTTGCCGGTCGAAGTCATCGACTCACTGCAGCTGGACATCGACTGGATGCAACAAACCTTCCCGGGACAGGAAACCTTTGTTGAACTGGCCGTGGCATGAAAGCAGCCAACATCGAGGTCTTCTTCGCTACCCTGCAGGCAGCCAACCCGCACCCGCAAACCGAGCTGGAATTCAGCTCGGTGTTTGAGTTGCTCGCGGCCGTGCTCCTCTCCGCCCAGGCCACTGACGTCAGCGTCAACAAAGCCACGCGCAAATTATTTGTTGTGGCCAACACGCCGCAGAAAATGCTCGCGCTGGGCTTGGAGGGGCTGGAAGGCCATATCAAGACCATTGGTCTGTACCGCAGCAAGGCCCGCCACCTGATGCAAACCTGCCAGATGCTGGTGGACCTCCACGGCGGAAAGGTACCCCGCACCCGTGAAGCGTTGGAAGCCTTGCCCGGCGTGGGCCGCAAGACCGCAAATGTGGTGCTCAACGTGGCCTTTGGCGAGCCCACCATGGCGGTGGATACGCATCTGTTTCGTCTGGGCAATCGCACCGGACTGGCTCCGGGCAAAACACCGCTGGACGTGGAGCGCGGGCTGCTTAAGCGCATTCCGGATAAGTACCTGGTCGATGCCCACCATTGGCTGATCCTGCACGGGCGCTACATCTGCCAGGCCCGCAAGCCTTTGTGCTGGCAATGTGGCGTTGCAAAGGTGTGTGGCTTCAAAGACAAAACTCCGGCACCCACCAACACCACCGCCCGGCGCGCCTGACTATTTCAGCAACGCCTGCAAAACGCCGGACTCAAAGTGCGCTTCGATAAAGTCTGCCAGCCCGTCAAACACCGAGTCCAATGTAGGCACATCGCCTTGCAATTGCGCACCAAAAAGTGCCTGCAGCACTGCAGCGTCTTCAAAGATGCCGTGCAGGTACAAGCCCATCACGTTGCCCTGCACGTTGCACCAGCCCAGACCATCAGGCAGCACCGCCTGCGCCACATTTCCCGCCGCCGCCATAGCCACATGCTGCTGCGTTTGACCATGGTGAATTTCGTAGCCCGACACAGCCACACCGGACAGCGCGACCCAGGGCGATGGTGAACAAAAATCCTGGACAACGGGACTTGGGCCGGGGGCCGATTTCTGCGCGTTTGGCAGCATGAGGCCCCCGGCTCGAGTTCCGTTGGCCTGCGCGCTCAAATCAACAAAAGTGCAAGTGGTATGCCTCACCGTCTTGTCCGGCGCAAACACAGTCACCAGCGGCAATAGACCCAGCCCCGGCGCATTGCCGTCAATGCCATGCGGGTCTATCAAGGCTTCGCCCAGCATCTGCAAACCACCGCACACTCCCAACACCGCCCCACCCTGCCCCGCGTGCAGCGCAATCACCGCGTCCAGCCTTTGCGACCGCAGCCAAGCCAGATCGCTGCTGGTGTGCTTGGAGCCTGGCAGGATGATCCAGTCGGTGGGCTTCAAACCCGCCAATTCAGAGGGGCTACGCACCCACTGCAGCCTCAAGCCAGGAATATTCTTGAGCGGCTGAAACTCGTCCAGATTGCTGATGCGTGGGTAGGCAATCACTGCCACCGTCAAGCGATCCGCGCCAGTACCGAGCGCAGGGCTCACATCAAAAATTCCATCTTCTTCCGGCAGTCCGTGCTGCCACCACATGGGCAAGGTTGCCACCGTGGCAATGCCGGTGAGGTCTTGCAACATCTGCGGCCCCGGAGCCAGCAATGCGGCATCCCCGCGAAACTTGTTGAGCACAAACCCTTGGATCAATGCCCGCTCGTCCTGCGGTAGCAGCGCCCATGTGCCATACAGGTGGGCAAATGCTCCACCGCGGTCAATATCGGTCACCAGCAGGCACGCTGCCTGGCAGTGTTTTGCCACGCGCATGTTGACGATGTCGCAGTCATGCAGATTGATCTCGGCTGGCGACCCCGCCCCCTCAATTACCACCACGTCGTATTCGGCGCGCAAATCGTCCAGCGCAGCGGCAATCTGTGGCCAAACCTTGGGGCCGCGTTCGCGCCAGGGCATGGCGGTGAATTCCTCGCTCACCTGCCCCATCAGCACAACCTGGCTGTGGGTGTCGCGCTCTGGCTTAAGCAGCACGGGGTTCATGCGCACATCCGGAACGGCCTTGGCGGCCAAAGCCTGAAAATACTGCGCTGATCCTATTTCGACCCCCACGCTCCACCGCTGCACGGGTCGCTGCCCCCCAAGGGGGCGCGTTTCGCCTTGGGACGGCCCGGCGGCGAAACCACCTGCGTCTTCCTTTATGGCCACCACCCTTGCGTTATTGCTCATGTTCTGCGCCTTGAATGGCGCGACCTTTAGCCCCTGGCGGGCGTAGAAGCGGCACAAGGCCGTGGTCAGCCAGCTTTTGCCAGCACCACTGGTGGTGCCAAGCACCATGATGCATCGGGCCGGTTGCTTTGGCATGGTTGTTCTACGCCAAAGGCAGTGCCACCCACTGCCCCTCAACGCAGTGCAGCCGAATGCGTTGGTCAAACACCTGCATCAGTGCCGCGTGGGTGGCTGTGTCGGCGCTGGCGCCGTGGTGGGTGATGCGGCCACCGGCCATCACTATCAGGTCATCGGCATGCAGCGCCATAGAAAGTTCGTGCAACACGCTCACCACCGTCTTGCCTTGGGCTATCAGAGTGCGCACCAGCGCCAGCCAGTCGGCCTGATGGGGTGGATCCAGGTTGGCCAGGGGTTCGTCCATCAGCAGCACTTGTGCCTGCACCGCCAGCGCACGCGCCAGCAACACCCGCTGGCGCTCGCCACCCGAGAGCTGCCCCAGTGAGCGCGCTTGCCAGTCCCAAGCCTGGGTGGACCGCAAGGCCTGCTCCACAGCAGCATGGTCTGCGGCGCTGGCAGGAGCCAGCCAGGGCTGGTGCGGCAGGCGGCCGAGCATGGCCACGTCATACACCGTGAGGTCGTCTGCGCTGGCCTCGTTTTGCCCCATCCAGGCCATTTGCCGGGCGCGCTCGCGGGCGGGAATGTCGCTCAAAGCCTGCCCCAGCAAAGTGACAGAGCCAGTGCCGGGAAGCAGACCCGCCAGCACCTTGAGCAGCGTCGATTTACCCGCTCCGTTGGGGCCGACTATGCTGGTCCAGCGGCCTGCAGCAAGGCTCACCGTAATGTCGTGCAATACCTGCACATTTCCAAGGCTAGCGCTTATGGCGCCTGCATGAATAGCTACTTTTTTCATAGCAAACCTGCGCCATTTGCCCGCCGATGCATCAGCCACAGAAGATAGCTGCCACCCAGCGCTGCCGTGAGCACCCCCACCGGAAGTTCCTGGGGTGCCAGCACGCCGCGCGCCAGTATGTCGGAGGCCAGCAACAAGGCTCCGCCCATGCAGCTGCTCAACAAAATCAGGCGGCTATGGTTGGTCTTCACCACCGAGCGCACCAGGTGGGGAGCTGCCAGCCCCACAAAGGCAATCAGGCCGGTTTGTGCTACCGCCGTGCCGGTGGCCAGCGCCAACACGGCGATCAGCGCCACACGCAAAGGCGCCAAGGGCAGCCCCAAACTCAAAGCCGTAGCTTCGCCCAGCGAAAGGCCATCAAGCACCGGCCCCAACACCCAGGCCAGTGCCGCAGTCACCACCACCACCACCACCATGGTCAGGCAGGCGTCCCAGCCCACAAAGGCGGTACTGCCCAGCATGAAGGCCTGCATGGACTGCAACAAATCGGGCCGGGCCAGCAGCACCAGTTCCTTGGCCGCGCCCAGCACCACGCCCACAATCACACCGGCCAGCAGCAGGCGCAAGGTGTGCTGCACCCCCTTGGCTAGCAGCAGTGTCAGCAATACACCACCCGCCGCCCCCAGAAACGCCCCACCGTTGATGCCCAGGCGGGTAGACCATTGGGTGACAAAGGGCGACACGCCAAACAGCACCAAGGTCAGCGCCACGCCCAGAGAAGCGCCCGAGGCGCTACCCAGCAAATACGGGTCAGCCAGCGGATTGCGAAAAAGGCCTTGCGCCACCGCACCCGCCAGGCCCAGCAGCGCACCGGCCAGCCAGGCGCCCAGCGTGCGCGGCAGGCGAATGTCCCAAATGATCTGCCAGGCCACGGGGTCTCGCGCTGCCTCCCACACGCTCTCCCAGCCGGTGCTGCCCACACCCGCGCCCACCAGCACCAAAACCGCAGCCACCATCACCAAGGCCCACCCCAGGTTTACGCTGCGCCGATTCATGGTGCTTTGGCTCCGGCTTTGTCCAGCAGGCACTTCACCATCAGCCGCGCGCCTTCTGCCATGCGCGGCCCTGCACGCACCAGCATGTCGGACTCCTCTTGTGTGAAATCGCACACCCGCTGCTCGCGCAGCGCACGCATGCCGCTCCAGCCCGGGCGCTGCTCCAGCCGCACATCCGGGCGGTCTCCCACCATGATCAGGTCCGGGTTGGCACGCACCACAAATTCGGGGTTGAGCTTGGGAAAGGGACCCATGGTGCCGGGCACGATGTTGTTCACGCCCAG
This sequence comes from uncultured beta proteobacterium, assembly GCA_903954045.1. GTDB lineage: Bacteria > Pseudomonadota > Gammaproteobacteria > Burkholderiales > Burkholderiaceae_C > Allorhodoferax. Next base: position 5,902 of record CAJBMJ010000270.1, read on the forward strand.
ACGCTGTAGCGTCTCGCCAATGAACGACGACTCGCTGGCCGCATAGGGCGCGCTGTTCACTTCAAAGTACACCCTGGTTGCGCGCAGATTCACGGGAACTTGGCTGGCTGCTGCCAGCACCTGGTCGTCTATGTCGCGCCACACCCGCCGGGCATCTTTCACCTGCAGCAGCTCGCCAATCTGCAGCAGCACGCGCTGCACATCGGCGTGTGTTTTTGGCTCCAGGGCAGCCACCGTCAGACCAAGCGCCTGCAGCCGCTCAATGCCCTGAGCGCTGGTGGCCATCAGCACTAGGTCCGGCTTGAGCGCCACAATGGCCTCCAGGTTGGGGTCAATGCCGCCGCCCACCCGTGGCAGACCTTGCAGGCTGGCAGGAAAATTCGAATACCGGTCCACCCCCACCAACAGCCCGCAGCGCCCCAAAGCGCACACCATTTCGGTCAGCGATGGCAGCAGGCTCACCACCCGCTTGGGCGCCTTGGGCAGCGCCACCCGGGCACCCCGGTCATCGGTTATTTGCCCGGCAGTGGCTGCCAGGCACACGCAGAGCCAAGCCGCCGCACACAGCAGCAGCTTGTGGCCTGCGCGCAGCAGGCTCATGCTAGAACTTCACTTGAACCGAAGCGGTCCAGGTGCGGCCCATCTCCGGGTAAATGCCGCCCGTCACACCCGCCACACAGGTAAAGGCCTGGGTGTAGTACCTGGCATCGCCCAGGTTTTTGACACCCAGCGCAAACTCCAGGTTCTTCAGGGTGTAGGCATAGCGGGCGTCCACCGTGGAGTAGGCGGGCATGCTGCAACGGTTGTCAAAGGTGGGGCTCTGACTGGAAACCCAGTTCACACCCGCGTCCAGCGCATGCCCGGAAGCGGGTTTCCATTGCACCCCAAGCGCAGCAGTCTGGCGGGGCACCAAAGACACATCGTTGCCTGCATTGGCGCCCTCCACAAACTTGGCCTCGCGGGTAGCCAGGTTCAGGCGCAAGTCCAGCGCCGAGCTCACGGTATGGCGCAGTTCCAGCTCCACACCCTGGCGGCGGGTCGGGTCAAAGTTGACATTGGCACCAAAGGGACCGTAGGGCCCATCGGCAGAGGGGTCGTAGCCAATTTCGTTGCTCAGGTCGTTGCGGTACCAGCGCAATTCCATACGGGTCTGGTCCAGGGCCCAGCGCAGGCCCACTTCCCAGTCTCTGGAGGTTTGCGGCCGGATGGACACACCCGGATTGGTAAACGAAAACTCATCCACATTGGCCATGCGAAAGCTCTGCCCGGTGCGGCCATACACCGTGGTGCCCTGCGCCAGCGGCTGGCTCAGGCCCAGTATCCAGGCGCTTTGGGTGTCGTCAATGCGTGCGCCCGATGCGCCTTCGGTCTTGGTTAGTTTTTCGTTGCGCCAGCCCAGGCTCAGGCGGGTACCTGAAGCCAAGTAGGTGACGTCGTCGGTGATATACCAGGCGTTGGACTGGGCCTTGGCTACCGTGCCCACCGGGGTATAGGCGGACTGGCGCAGCGTGCGCTCCCACTGCCCGTTGTCCAGGCCCAGCACCAGGGCATTGGCTGCAACCTGGGTGCGTGCCTCGTGGCGGGCGCGCACATTGGCGTTGGACGCATCCACGTCATAGGCATAGGGCGACCCGTAGGCCGCGCTGGCATACCGCTTGGTGCGCTGATTGGCGTTGGCGCCCAGCTGCCAATCACCCACAACGGCCTCGGCAAACAGGCCCTGGTTCTCGCTTTTGACATTGCCAAAATCTACCAGCGACTTGGCCTGTGATGGGTTTGATTCATATTGCGTAGCGGTCAGCGGGCCAGGCAGGCCGCTTTGCATCATGGTGCGCCCCGCCTGTGCGCCCAGACGCAGCCAGTCATTGCTCCACTGGCCGGACACTGCCAGGCCGTTGGTCAGCGACGCGTAGTTGTCGCGGTGGCCATCGGTGCGCCGCTCATCGGCCGACACATCCACCGAAAAACCACCCGAAGCCAGCGTGGCGCTGGTGCGCACATCGCGCAGGCCGTAGCTGCCCGCCGCGGCGCTAATCTGCGCCGCATTGCGCCTGGCGTGGCCGCTGCCCGCCTTGGTGGTGATCACAATCACGCCACCGGTAGCGCCTTCGCCATACAGCACCGCGCCGGTGCCACGCATTACCTCAATGCGCTCCACTGCAGAAATGGGTATGGCCGAAAGCCCGGTGCTGGACTGGTCTGCCTCATTAAGGCGCCTGCCGTCCACCACCACGACCTGGTTGCTGTCTGCCGTGCTGCCAAAGCCGCGCAGGTCCAGCGAATAGTTGCTGCCGCCCGACAGGTCCAGCCGACCTGGCACGCCCAGCAACTTCATGATGGCCTCGCTCACCGATGCGGCACCTGCCGCCTGAATATCCTGCGCGGTAATCACGCTCACGCCATAAGGCAGCACGTTCGCCGATTCTGCATAGCGGCTGGACGTGACTACCACTTCCGCAAGCGTACCGGTCGAAGCCGTTTGGGCCGCCAAGGGCACCACAGCAGACAAGCCCACGCACAGCGCCGTGCAGCGCAGTTTAAAAATACCTGGTTTCATAAAGGGAACAATCAACAAAGAACCCTCCCCGGCTTCCCCGCCAGGGCATGGGCGTCAAAGAGCTGCGCTGGGCGCGGCTCCACCGTGTTGGCCGGTATCCGGGCTGGTGGAATCAACCTCCATCGCCTTCCCAAACGCATGTTCAAGCATTCAGTGGCTGAGATGGAAGCGGAGCCTTGCGGCTCGTCCACTTACCGTTGCGGGGGCAGCGCAGGTTAGGTGGGCCTGGCATCAAGCCGCACCCTCCTGCTTCCCGTTGAACTGCGGTGTGTGAACCACACCGCTGGCACCAACGC
>CAJBMJ010000271.1 GCA_903954045.1 uncultured beta proteobacterium
CAGCATTGACAGCGCCGCCATCGGCGCGCGTGCGGGTGAGCATTTCGCGAACCAATTTGCTGTCCCAACTGCGGGTCATCAATTCGGCCTTGGCCACTGGCGGGGTCGGCGCATTGCGGATGATGGCAATGAACTCGTCGATGTTGGCCATGGCCACAGCCAAGCCTTCCAACACGTGGCCACGCTCCCGCGCTGTGCGCAAGGTGAACACGGTACGGCGTGTGACGACTTCTCGGCGGTGTTGCAAGAACACGCTGATCAGGTCTTTCAAGTTGCACAACTTGGGTTGGCCATCAATGAGGGCCACCATGTTGATACCAAAGGTGTCTTGCAATTGAGTCTGTTTGTACAGATTGTTCAGCACCACTTCTGGCACTTCGCCGCGCTTGAGTTCGATGACCAGGCGCATACCGGACTTGTCGGACTCGTCCTGGATGTGGCTGATACCTTCAATTTTCTTCTCGTGCACCAGCTCGGCCATGCGCTCTTGCAGGGTCTTTTTGTTGACCTGGTAAGGCAACTCGTCGACGATGATGGCTTGGCGCTGGCCCTTGTCGATGTCTTCAAAGTGGCAGCGGGCACGCATGACCACTTTGCCGCGGCCGGTCCGGTAGCCGTCTTTGACGCCATTGATGCCGTAAATAATGCCTGCGGTGGGGAAATCGGGCGCCGGAATGATGTCCATCAGCTCATCGATGCTGGCAGCGGGGTTGCGCAACAGATGCAGACACGCGTCTACCACTTCGTTGAGGTTATGGGGCGGAATGTTGGTGGCCATACCCACCGCGATGCCACCTGAGCCATTGACGAGCAAGTTGGGAATACGGGTGGGCAGAACCAGGGGTTCTTTTTCGGACCCGTCGTAGTTGGGGCCGAAATCGACGGTTTCCTTGTCCAGGTCCGCAATCAATTCATGGGCGATTTTTGCCAGGCGAATTTCGGTGTACCGCATGGCAGCAGCGCTGTCGCCATCCACGGAACCGAAGTTGCCCTGACCGTCCACCAGCATGTGGCGCATGGAGAAATCCTGCGCCATACGCACGATGGTGTCATACACCGACTGGTCACCATGCGGGTGGTATTTACCAATGACGTCACCTACGATACGCGCAGACTTTTTGTAAGCACGGTTCCAGTCGTTGTTGAGCTCGTGCATGGCAAAAAGCACGCGCCGATGCACCGGCTTCAGACCGTCTCGCGCGTCCGGCAAGGCTCGCCCCACGATGACGCTCATGGCGTAATCGAGGTAGCTGCGCCGCATTTCCTCTTCGAGGCTGATGGGCAGTGTTTCTTTTGCGAACTGGGTCATGAAGGCTCGTGTCGGTGTCTTAGGTAACCTTAGATTCTACGACCCGGCCAATGTCGCTTGAGAGCAACGTTTTACCTTGCACAAGGTTTACAACCGCCTTTGACGCACCGGTCTTGCGTAAAGGCTTTTTTCCTATGGCACAATTGGCGCAACGTCGAAACGGTCAATTGCCGTTCTGGCGTGATCTTTTAATCGCAGCGCCGCTGCAGTTTGCTCCGCTCATAGAAGGAAAGTCATGAAACAACTGAATAAAGTAGCACTCCTGATCGCTACCGCAGCACTCGCTACTGCCGCTGGCGCTCAAGAAATCCACAACTGGAAGAGCACCGCTGGTGACGTCTGGAAAAACTCCTCTGGCCAATGCTGGCGTGATTCCAGCTGGACTCCAGCGACTGCGGCTCCTGGCTGCGACGGCGCTATTGCACCTAAAGCTGCTCCAGCACCTGCACCCGCACCAGCTCCAGTAGCTGCTCCCGCTCCCGCACCAGCAGCGCCTGCCGCTCCAGCACCTGCTGCTGCTGCCAGCAAAGTAACCTACGCTGCCGACGCATTCTTTGACTTTGACAAGTCTGTTCTGAAAGCTGAAGGCAAAGCCAAGCTGGACGACCTGGTTGGCAAAGTCAAGGGCATCAACCTGGAAGTGATTATTGCTGTGGGTCATACCGACGCTGTTGGCGGTGACGCTTACAACCAGAAGCTGTCTGTGGCACGTTCTGAAGCTGTGAAGGCTTACTTGGTGTCCAAAGGCATTGAGAAAAACCGTGTTTACACCGAAGGTAAAGGCGAGAAGCAACCTGTTGCTGACAACAAGACCAAAGAAGGTCGCGCTAAAAACCGTCGCGTAGAGATCGAAGTTGTGGGTACACGCTCCGCTAAATAATCTCTCTTTTGAGATAAAGCAAACAACCCGCTGCGGCGGGTTTTTTGTTGCCCTGATAATTCAGCCATGACTACCACCCTCAATGCCGACCCCGCCGAACTGGCCAAATTTTCAGAGCTTGCCCACCGTTGGTGGGACATGGACAGTGAATTCCGGCCCTTGCACCAAATCAATCCGCTGCGCCTGGAGTGGATCAACGGTATTTCGCCATTGGCAGCCAAGCAAGCGCTGGATATTGGCTGTGGTGGTGGAATCCTGGCTGACTCCATGGCCCGCAAAGGAGCTAACGTCACCGGCATTGACCTGTCTGACAAAGCCTTGAAGGTAGCCCAGTTGCATGCACTGGAAGCCCAGACACCCAACGTCACTTACAGGGAAGTGAGTGCGGAAGCCCTGGCAAAGGAGCGGCCAGGCCAGTTTGACGTGGTGACTTGCATGGAGATGCTGGAGCATGTGCCCGACCCCGCGTCTGTGGTTCAGGCCTGTGCG
>CAJBMJ010000272.1 GCA_903954045.1 uncultured beta proteobacterium
CCAGCGGCATCTTGTAGAACTTGATGCCCGTCTGAAGGTGCGCGGCGAATTACAAATCCAGTTTCCACAATGGGCCTCCAGATTGGGAGATGACCATCTGCTCGATCTCGCTGTGCTGGGCGAAGTCAGTGAGACATCGCTAACCCGGGACACCGCCATTCAGATGGAGGCTTCTGGGTTGCCCAACACCTTTGTGCCTGGGCGCAACTTGCTTTTCTTAACCCTGGCCGCTGCCCTGGCTTACCGCCGGGGCCTGCAAGTGCTGGTGACAGGGGTGTGCGAGGCCGATTATTCCGGCTATCCCGACTGCCGCGACGACACCATGAAAGCCATGCAACTGGCGCTCAGCCTGGGCATGGACAAGCGTTTTTTGATCGAAACCCCGCTCATGTGGATCGACAAGGCCGCGACCTGGGAAATGGCCCATGTACTCGGCGAAAAATCAGGCACTGCAGGCGGCGGACGAGCGCTGGTGGACTTGATTGTCGAGCACACCCACACCTGTTATCTGGGCGACCGCGCCCAGCGCCACGTCTGGGGCTACGGGTGCGGCCGTTGTCCAGCGTGCGAGCTGCGGGCCAGGGGTTTTGCGCAATTTCAAATGCGGGATTCGACCACGGTATAGCGTGCTCCGTCGGTCGAGCCGCTCGGTGTCAAGGTCCAGCGCTGATTATGAAATGCAGCGACACCTGGTCGGTGCGCTATGGAAACAAGTGCACCTTGCGTAGACTCCACAAGCGCTAGAAGCCGTTTGTAGACAGTATTTTCAGCAGCCTCGTCCAGCGCACTGGTGGCTTCATCGGCAAAAACCCATTGGGGTTTCTTGAGCAGTACACGCGCGACGGCCAGGCGTTGTTGCTCACCACCCGAGAGTTTTTGACTCCAGGCATCGACCCGATCCAGCTGATTGCTTAGCTCCGGCAACAAGGCCTGCTCGAGTGCTTCCTGTAACTGCACATCGGTGTAACTCGCTGGCGATTGAGGGTAAGCCAGCGCATCGCGCAAAGGTCCGTTCGGGAAGTAGGGTCGTTGGGGAATGAACATGCTGTTGGCAGGAAGTTGCGTGATCCCTTGACTGAAGGGCCAAATACCCGCCAAAGTCCGGAACAGGGTGGATTTGCCGCTGCCCGACGGACCCTGCAATAGCACACGGTCGCCGGTCTGGGCCTGGATCACCGTATCTGCCAGCAAAGTGGTGCCGTCAGGCAAGCGCACGGTCAGAGGCTGGGAAAGCAGGTCTGGCGCAGAATCTGCTCCTGATGTGATAGCGCCTTGCGCAGTTTCAGTGTGGGCAAGCGCCTGAAAAGATGCCTCAAAACTGGTTAGCCGGTCGGTGGTGGCCCGCCAGCTGGCAAGGCTGCTGTAACTGTCCACAAACCAGCTCAGGGCACCCTGCACCTGGCCAAAAGCGCTGGAAATTTGCATCAACTCGCCCAATTGAATGGCTCCGCTGAAGAACCGTGGCGCTGCCACCACAAACGGAAAAACCACGGCTGCCTGCCCAAAAAAACTGGTGAACCAGACCAGGCGCTTTTGGGCGGTAATCAGCGCCAGGTAGTTGCCCAGTACGCGGCCAAAACGCAGGTCGAGCTGCTGGCGTTCCACAGCCTCGCCACGGTCCAGGGCAATTGATTCACTGTACTCGCGAACCCGCACCATATGGTGGCGAAAGTCTGCCTCCACGCGCTGCTGCTCGAAGTTGAGTTTGATCTGCGGGCGGCCAATGTAGTGGGTCAGTACGCTGCCAGCCAGGCTGTAAAGGATAGCCATCCATACCATGAAGCCAGGTATGTTGAACTCGTTGCCCCCCAGTGTGAAAGCAAATCCGCCCGACAGATTCCACAGAATGCCGACAAAGCTCACCAATGTCACCACGGAATTGAGCAAGCCCATGGACAGCGAAACGCTCAGCGTGGTGAACTGGTTGATGTCTTCCTGAATGCGCTGATCCGGGTTGTCTGGGTTGGCGTTTCCTGCGTTGGGCTGGCCGGTAAATCGGGCCAATTCCAGATGGTAGAAGGCATGGTTAGAGAGCCAGCGTTGCAGGTAGTGGCCGGTCATCCAGGCGCGCCAGCGCATCTCCAGCAACTGGGTCAGGTAAAACCGGTACACCGCAATCACAATGAAGGCGAACGCGAGGTAGGTAAAGCGCCCTAGCTGGCTCCAGAAGACGTCGGCGTTCTTTTCCTGCAATGCGTCGTAAAACAGTTTGTTCCAGTCGTTGAACAGCACTGCCATGTAGACCATACCCAGGTTCAGGCCAATGATGGCGGCCAACAGCGCACGGGCCTTCCACTTTTCTTCCGAGGAAAAATAGGGCTGCGACAGCGTCCAGACCCGGCGGAATAGCAGTTGAATCGAGGCCAGTTTGGAGACTGGAGCAGGGGAAACAGCGGCGGTATCAGATGTCATGCGGCAACCTTGAGAACAAGGCTGCGATGGTAGCGGGGAGTTCAGGCCCGCATCAGGCCGTCCAGAGACTTGTCCCAGGTAAAGCCCGGAAACAATTTGTCAGAATCTGCTGCTTGCAGGCCCATTGCCCGCGAAAGTATCTGGGCAAAAACAGCGCGAAAGTCGTGGTGTACCGGCAGGTCGCGTCCTTCATGCAGGTTGCCCTGCGCGAGGCCGCTCCATTGGCCATGCCATCGCCCGCCGTGCACACGGTTGCCCATCACCCACAGTGCATTGCCGTGGCCATGGTCTGTGCCGCGGGTGCCGTTCTCTGCGCTGGTCCGACCGAACTCGCTGCACACCACCACCACGTCGTTGGCTTGGGAAAAGTCGCGGCGCAGTTGCACCAGCGCGGCGGCCAGGCTGCCCAGGTTGTTGGCTAAAGCACCGGTAACGTTGCCCTGGTTGGCATGGGTGTCCCAGCCACCGGCCGATAAAAAGCCCAGGCGCAGGCGACGGTTTTGCCGCATCAGCGTTCCCAGATGCTGCGCATCCAGCAATAGGCCTTGGGCGGACCCCGCGCCATTGTTGGCGGCCTGCATTTCACGCGTATCCATGCCACTGCCCGCCATTTCACCGCTGAGCATCTGTGCGGTCTGCATGCGGCTGTCGGCGCCAGCCCGAAAAGCCTGCGACAACGCGTCTTGCCCGCCATAAAGTCGCATCACTGCTTCACGCGTGCGTTCATCGCCCAGCGCCCCCTGCCGTGTGGCCGCCCGCCCCTTGGGAATGAGTTGCACGGGCGCGTCACCCGCCAGAATTTGCGGATTGGCTTCTCCCACACCAATTGCTATGGATTTAGTAGCTTCTGGTGCAGGTGTTTCAAGGGCTGGAGCCCGAATATGAGCCAATGTGTTCAGCCAGCCTGCGGCATTGCTGCTTTTGCCAGGTACCCCGATTTCCCAGTGGTGCTGGGCATCGAAATGGGATCGTGTGGAATCGGGGGAGCCAGCGCAAGGTGCAACTCCCAACACACCCTGGTTCCACAAAGGCAGTAAAGGAGCCAAGGCCGGATGAAGGCCAAAAGTGTCGTCCAGCTTCAGCGCGGTTTGCCCGGTGCCGTCGGGCCTGGGCAAGGCCAGAGAGGGACGCAGGGCATAGTAATTTGCATCGCCATAAGGCACCAGAGCAGAAAGTCCGTCGTAGGCCCCACGCAAAAATACCAGCACAAGCCGACCGTCTGTGCGGGCACTTTGCGCCCACGTCATGGGGGACACCCATGCAGCGGTGCTACACGCTAGCGTTTGCAGCACCTGGCGGCGGGTAGGGAATGGGGATGGCATCGGCATGGTTCGATGGCTCTACTTGTACATGAAGTCCGGGCTGGCCAACATCAGGCCCGCACGCAGGGGCGGTCGTTCCTGGGCGATGGTGGCGCGGGTGGTAGCACTTAGAAAAGGCAGCAGAAAGTCCAGGTCTTCGGCCTGGCGGGCCACATTCAGGGCAAAGTCGGCGCGCCGGGTCAGCGCTTCCGGGGCCAGCCAGGTGGCGGCATCGGTGCGGTAGCCATCCGGGGTTTGCCATCCGTGCAGAGGCTGCCCGGCCTGGGCCAGGAAGCCCATAGTGGCAAGCAGGTCACGGCGATCAGTGGCCTCTCTGTTCTGGCTATGTGTTGCGACCAATGCCGAGCAAGCGAAGTCCATGGGTGTTTTGAACAGGCGGTGGTTCGGGTTCCAGAAATCGGCGCTGTCCAGAATTGCACGCAACATCTGGCGCGTATCGCCCTGGGTCCTCAGAAATACGTCAG
>CAJBMJ010000273.1 GCA_903954045.1 uncultured beta proteobacterium
CGCGGCTGCTGCACAGCCGACTCGCTTGGGGCATCCTCGCTTCTTGGCCGCTGTGAGCGCTCAAACTGCAGATTTCAACGGGGTCAGATCGCCCAATAACCCTGCCATACTTGGCCTCATGCGGTTGAATTTCCTATCCGTTGAAACCGGCGAATTTGTCAGTTTTCTGGGCGTGACGCGGGATATTTCCGACCGAAAACGCGCCGAGTTGGATTTGCACATTGCCGCCATTGCCTTTCAGTCCCAAGACGGCATGATCGTGACCGACGCGCGAAGTACCATTCTCCGAGCGAACAACGCATTTGCACAAATTACTGGCTACCAGCCGGAAGAGGTGATTGGCAAGACCCCGCGCATGCTGCAATCGGGTCGCCACGATGCAGAGTTCTTTGCAGCCATGTGGGCAACGATTCAAACGACAGGCTTATGGAGCGGGGAGATTTGGAATCGACGCAAAAATGGTGATGTTTATCCAGAGCAAATCACCATCACTGCGGTAAAAGATAGCACTGGCCAAGTCACCCATTACGTTGCCGTGCTGCGCGACATCACGGAGCGGAAACGGTTGGAAGAAGAAGTAGCGCAATTGGCGTTTTTCGATACGTTGACCCAATTGCCCAATCGTCGACTTTTCAATGACCGCTTGGGTCAATCACTGGCGCGGGCAAGGCGGGATAAGGCATCCTTGGCCTTGATGTTCATAGATCTGGATAAGTTCAAACCCATCAACGACACCTACGGACATGAAACGGGTGACTTGGTTTTGCAAACAGTTGCAAGGCGTATCGAAAGTGCATTGCGGGCCTCTGACACGGCAGCACGTGTAGGTGGTGACGAGTTTCTGGTGCTTTTGACCGGCCTGCAAAGCAATGCTGACGCGCTTGCCGTGGCTGAAAAAATCCGCTTGGCACTTGAACAGCCCTTTGTCACGCCAGATGGGTTAACCCTGCTGGCCTCAGCGAGCATTGGCATCGCGATATTCCCTGATCACGCTCAAACCGAACAAGACCTGATGCGTTTGGGTGACCGCGCTATGTATGAAGCCAAGAACTCTGGCGGCAATTCTGTACGGATGACTGATCTATTGCAGAACTAGGCTGGCACAGTTAAAGAATTGCGCGGTTGCCTTCATCCACTGAGGTTCACTGAGAAGCGGCTGTTTGCGGCCGGCAGGTAACGAATAGCGTTTATCAGATGCAGACGTGATGCTGGCCAATCGCACAACTGCTGGCAGGCGTTCGCGAACTTCGTTGACGCCGCGAAAGCAGTGGTCTTCCAAAGCGAACGGCAGTCAGGCTAACGATCGGCTCCTCACGTCAGAACCATGATGGTCCGGAAGAATTTTGTGCGACGGTTTAGCCTAGCGCTCCGTTGCCGGTGGCTTAAAGCAGCGCCGAGCGGTAGGCACCACACCCCATAAGCCGGTTTTGATCAATTGGCAAAATGAACGACGACTTGCCGCGCACGTCGCCCGTGGCCAGGTTGTGGATGTTGTACTCCACCCAGCCACCACCCTTGTCGGCCCGCTCCCAGGCATCGGCAATCAGCTTGTGGGCATCCAGCCCCGGAGATTCGCTCAAGTGGGTTCCCACCTTGGCAGCGTCCGCACCCATCACGCGGTAGACACCATCGCGGTCAAACACGAAGATATACAAGTCCCGATCGACGAACCCTCCTTCACGCTTCTGAAAATCCTTCATGGCCTGGTCCAGGCCTACTTGAGAAATATGTTTTTTGGCACGCTCCACCAGTGCCATGGCTTCATCTGCAGAACCTTGACGCAAGGTAATGTACTGAACCGCCTGCTCAAGTTGGCCAGACCTCTGCATCAGCCGGTTGGATCGATGTGAAGTACGCTCAACGAGCGCGGAATTTTCAACCGTCACCTTGTCCAGATCGCCACCGTCAAGCTGGGCATTATGGACGAAGAGCGCCGCACCAGCGTCAACCTGAAAGCATGTATTGCCGCCGCCCAAAGCCGCGTGGCCTTTATCAACACCGGCTTCCTGGACCGCACCGGCGACGAAATGCACACCGCCATGCAGGCGGGCCCCATGATCCGCAAGGGCGACATGAAAACCAGCGCCTGGATACAAGCCTACGAGAAGAACAACGTGCTGGTGGGCCTGTCCAGTGGCCTGCGCGGCAAAGCGCAGATCGGCAAGGGCATGTGGGCCATGCCCGACCTGATGAAGGCCATGATGGAGCAGAAAATCGGCCACCCCAAGGCCGGTGCCAACACCGCCTGGGTGCCCAGCCCCACCGGCGCCACCCTGCACGCCCTGCACTACCACCAGCTGCTGGTCAGCGATGTGCAGAAGGATCTGGAAAAAACCAATTACGAAAAAGTGCGCGACGGCATTCTGGCCAACTTGCTCCAGGTGCCTGTCAGCTCCACACCCAACTGGAGTGACGCCGAGAAGCAGGCCGAGCTGGACAACAACGCCCAGGGCATTTTGGGCTACGTGGTGCGTTGGGTGGACCAGGGCGTGGGCTGCTCCAAGGTGCCCGACATCAACGACATTGGCCTGATGGAAGACCGCGCCACGCTACGCATCAGCAGCCAGCACATGGCCAACTGGTTGCACCACGGTGTGGTCACCAAGGTACAGATCGAAGCCACCTTTGCCCGCATGGCCGCCAAGGTAGACAAGCAAAACGCCGGAGACAAGGCCTATACCGCCATGACCGGCAATGCCAAAGGTGCGGCTTATCAGGCTGCATGCGATCTGGTGTTCAAAGGGCTGGAGCAGCCCAGCGGCTACACCGAGCCGCTGCTGCATGCGTGGCGCTTGAAGGTGAAGGCGGCGGCGTAAGGCGCAGCGGCATCTGCTTTTGTCAATGGGCCGCGCGTCTTGCTATTGATTCAGTAGCTGGTGGCGCATATTAAACGGGGGCTGCAGGCTAATTTAGTGCTGACTCAATGCAGCATCGGCCTCATCCAACCTATTCAGCACTCCCAGTGCCTTCTGCACATCCCCCGTGGCGGCCATGGCACGGAAATGGTTCTCCGTGTATTGCGCAGGTGTCAGCACCCGCAAAGTTCCCAACTGCAATTCGCCACCGCGCAGATCCCGCAAGTTGTGGGTAACGATGGCCTGCGCCCCGCCGGCCAGCGCTGCTAAAACGCTTTGCCGCTCGTCTGCCGTGGTGGCTTCGCCCCACACCGGGCGGTTCAGCAGGTCCTGGTATTCCATCCACAGGGCATTACCAAACAGGGGCTGCAAACTGCCACCCGGCGCACGGCGCAACACCGCACGCGACGCCCCGCCGCCTGAGCGCAGGCCTGCAACGAAGACATTGGTATCGATGACAACGGGGATCATGATGACAGCACAGGTGCTGTCACTGGTTTGCGCAAGTGTGACTTTGACAACAGGGACCCGTCGCATAGGGGTCAACACGAATGGCGCACCGGAGCAAATGCCGCCATCATTGCCAGCACCATTGGCCCGTTTTTTTCCAGGAGTTTCCATGACACAACGCGCTGCACGATCTGCACCTCCATTGGCCCTGCGGTTGGCCCCGTTGGCAGCTGCGGCTTTATTGGCCGCCTGCGCCAGTCCGCCCATGGGCGCGGACCCTCGCACAGCGACCATTCAGCGCACCGCCAATGGTGTGGCCCACATCAGCGCGGGCGACCCCGAGACCCTGGCCTATGCCATGGCCTACGCCTATGCACAAGACAATGTATGCATGACGGCCAACCAGCTGGTCACCGTGCGTGGCGAGCGCTCGCGCTACTTTGGTGCCGCCACCCCGGGTTTACTGGCGCGGCGCATGCTCCCCAATGAACAGATTGACTTCTTCATTGCTGCCCATATGGACGATGCTGCGCTGGAACGTGTCTGGTCCGCCGATGCCAGTGCCGAGTCTCTGGCCTTGGCGCGTGGTGCCGTCGCTGGCTACAACCGCTATCTCGCTGACAACGCTGGCAAGCTGCCGGTTGCCTGCAACAACCAGCCTTGGGTGCGACCCATGACACTGGCCGAGTTTCGTCGTCAGGGCGAGTTGACAGCGGTGCAGGCTGCCACGGCGGCCTTGGCCGACGCCGTGCTGGGTGCGCGCCCACCCGCTCCTGTGCCGGCACCCACTGCGGTGCTTCCGTCCGCCGTGAATCTCGCGGATGCAGCAGACGCCATGCGCGAGGCAGGGCTGCTGGACTCGCCGCTGGGCTCAAATGCCTGGGCTTTTGGCAAGGACACCACCGCCAACGGCAGTGGTTTGCTGGTAGGTAACCCACACTTTCCGTGGGCGGGTGTCAACCGTTTCTGGCAAGTGCACCTCACGATTCCCGGCAACCTGGACGTAATGGGTGTTGGCATTGGTAATTTTCCGAATGTGACGATTGGTTTCAACAAGGATGTGGCCTGGTCACACACTGTGTCCACCGGCAAGCGTTTCACCCTGCACGAACTGACGCTGGCCGCCGGTGACCCTACCAGCTATGTGGTCGACGGGAAAAACGTCAAGATGACACCACGCACAGTGAGCATTCAGGTGCCGGCGGCGGATGGCAGCTTGCAGTCAAAGACGCAGACAATCTGGTCCACCCGCTGGGGCCCGGTGATTGTCATTCCGAGGGCAGGCCTCAACTGGAGCGCTAAAACCGCCTATGCCCTGAAAGACGCCAACATAGGCAACGTGCGTGCCACGGAATCATCGCTTGGTTTTGGGCGCGCGCGCAATGTGCAGGAAGTGCGCGACGCCATGGGGAATATTGGCACCCCGTGGGTCAACACGCTGGCGGCGGACCGGCATGGCAACACGCTGTATGCCGATGTGTCTGTGGTGCCGGATGTGGATGCCGCACAGTTGCAGCGCTGCGCGCCCAGCAAGCCCGCCGCCGCTTTGCTTCCTGCCGCCGGGTTGGTGGTGCTGGATGGTTCCAGGAGCGACTGCGACTGGCGCAAGGACCCCGCTTCGTCCGTTCCTGGTCTGATCCCGATGCAACGCATGCCGACCACAGTGCGCACCGACTGGATTCACAACAGCAATGACGGATTTTTTTATACCAACCCACTGCAGAAGTGGTCCGGCATTTCGCCCATGGTCGGAACGGACGCTATCACCCGCCCGCGCACCCGCGCTGGCCTGACCGAGATTCCTGAAATGCTGGCGCGTGGCAAGGTCACGCCTGAAGCAGCGCAAGCACAATTGTTTTCCAACCGAAACTTCATGGCAAGCGTGGTTGTGCCCGACCTGCTGGCAGCGTGCGGGGATGCCCCTACTGCCGAAGCGCGTGATGGTTGCGCGGCTCTGCGGGGCTGGGACCGCACCAACAATCTGGATTCGCGCGGTGCACATCTGTTTCGGGAGTTCTGGCGCACCGTGCGCACGGTGCCTGGCTTGCACCGCGTGGCTTTTGATCTGGCGCAACCCGCTTCAACCCCAGCCGGTCTGAAAATGACCGACGCCGCTGTGGCTGCGAAGGTGTGGGAAAACCTTGCCACTGCCGTCAAGGCTGTGCGCGCCGCAGGCTTTGCATTGGATGCGCCCCTGGGTACCGTGCAGCGCCCCCTGATTACCGATGAGGCCATCGCCCTGCACGGCGGGGAAGAGGTCGAAGGTGTCCTCAACAACCTGGGCAATCAGTTTGCGCAGGGCATCGGCGCCAAAGGACTGACTATCGACTATGGCACCAGCTATGTGCAGAGCGTGACGTTTGACGCGCAAGGGCCGGTTGCGCGAGGCATTTTGACCTACGGGCAGAGCACCGATCCATCCTCACCGCACGCCAATGACCAGATGCGCCTCTATTCACGCAAAGAGTGGCCTGCATTGCCCTTTCGGGCTGAGGACATAGCTCGAGCCCGTGTGGGTGAGGTGTTGCGCTTGACCCGACCTTGACCACGGGTGGGGCTAGCGCCCCATCCTGTTCAGTGTCACGGTTTGCTGATAACCCACTTCCAGTAACGAACCAGTTCGTCCAGCCCTTCCCTCGGTCGCCCATTTCGTCCCCACAGACGGTGGTGCGACCGCACGCTGAAAATCTTCCAAGGTTCTACCCTACTCGTCGCGGAATTCGCCTGCGCGGTCTTCTATCGGTGCGGCGCATTTAGGGGGTTGTGCACAAGGCACTGGCAGTGTTGGATAGGTTGGATGAGGCTGATGCTGCATTGAATCCGCACTAAATTGGCCCGTAGCCCCCGTGAAATATGCTCGACCAGCTACGGAATCAATAGCAAGCGGCGCGACCCTTTGGCAAACTCAAGGCGAGCAGTGCCTTACGCCGCCGCGGCTCGGTATAACCACTGGGTTGCGCCAACCCTTTGAACACCAGATCTGTCGCTGCCTTGTAGGCCATGCTGGTGGCAAAGTTGCCAGCCATCGGCTGGTACAGCTTGTCACCGGCGTTCTGCTGATCGACCACGGCCGCCATGCGCTGGCTGCTGATGCGCTGCGTGGCGCGGTCTTCCATCAGGCCCACGTTGTGGATGTCGGACACCTTGGAGCAGCCCATGCACTAAATTAGCCACACACCCAAGGTTTAAGCGACGGCGGCTACTGCACCATCGCGGGCAATGCGTCCATCGACCAGTTCGACAAGGCGATCGCAGCGCGCTGCAAGTCGCGCATCATGGGTCACGACAATAAAAGAGGTGCCTCGCTCGGAGTGCAGTCGGCGCAGCAATTTGAAAACTTCTGCGGACGAGGCTTGGTCGAGATTGCCGGTGGGTTCATCGGCCAGCACCAGCGGGGGATTCAAAACGACCGCACGTGCAATCGCCACCCGCTGTTGCATACCGCCGGACAATTCGCCTGGCCTTTTGTTTTCTGCCTGCGCAAGACCAACCTCAGCCAGCATTTCCCGGGCGTAATCGCGCTGCTTGGCGCTGACCTGGCCGTCGCGCATCAACGAGGGCAAAGTCACATTCTCAAGCGCAGTAAAAGCAGGCAACAAATGGTGGAACTGAAATACAAAACCCAGTGCACTACGCCGACGCAGGGTCAGACCGGCATCATCAAGCCCGCGGACCTCCTCTCCCTGCAACTGGTAACTCCCGGACGTCATCGGCTCCAGCAAGCCCAAAATATTGAGAAGCGTGCTTTTGCCAGAGCCGGAGGGTCCCATCAGCGCCACAAATTCGCCCCGCCCCACCCGCAGATCCAACCCATGCAGCACCTCGGCTTCGCTGGGCAGGCCGATGTTGTAGGACTTCCGTAATCCTTGCAGCGAAATGAGTGTCGAGGAATCCGTGGGGGCGACCATATTCCGGGGAGCCTCAAATGCGGATCGCCTGGGCTGGATCCATGGCGGCAGCGCGACGTGCTGGTGCAATCGCCGCGAGAACACCGCACACCGTTGCAATCGCTGCCACCTGCACGCCGGTGGCCAACGGCAGCGTGATAACAAACAGCGGGAGCCCATCCGAGCCGCGAACAAAGGAGGTGAACAACCAGATCATTGCCACCGCCAGCACCAGCCCCATCGCAGAACCTGCCGCCCCCAGCACAGCGCCCTGCAGAAGAAATACACGCAAAATTTGTCCGCGCGTCGTTCCCATGGCTCGCAGAATTCCGATTTCCCGCTGCTTTTGCACCACGGAGACCACAAGCACACTGGCAATACCCAGCACCACGACCACCAGCACAACACCGCGAATGATGGAGGTGCTCACAGACTGTGCATTGAGTGCAGAGACCAGTTGGGCATTGTTCTCCTGCCAGCTTTCCACCTTGTAGGCGTACTGACGGCGTAGATCCTCTGCCAACGCCTGCGCCTTCCAGACATCGTGTACCTTGATATCCAGATTGGTGGCACCGCCGGGCAATCCCAGCAGGCTTTGCGCTGCGCGCAACGGCACGATCACAGTGCGGCGGTTCAGATCCCGCACACCCAGATCGACCAGCGCCGAGACCCGCACCGAATCGGTCACGGTGCCAGTCTGCACCGTGAAGCGATCCCCCACGCGAACCCCAAGGTCAGAAGCCAGCTCTTTTCCCACAATGGCTTCACCCGGCGCCAAGCTCGCCACACCGCTGACAACTTTGTTGCGTAATCCGACGATGCGGTCATAACGGTCCAGCTCCACCCCAAGCAAGGCGATGGACTGTGTCGCTTCGCCGCGCAAAGCCAAGCCTGCGCCGGAGACCATGGGTGACACATCTGCAATGGAAGGCATTGCCTCCAGAACCGGCACCAGGGTTTGCCAATTGACCACCGAGCGCAAGCGCTGAGCCCTGGGCTGGGTTTCAGTGAAATTGCTTGAGCCGGCTTGGGGCAACGCGGCAGGCAGGACCACATCGTCCAGCGAGCGTACGGTGATGTGACCTTGCGCTCCCAGTGTTTTGGTCAGGGTACTGGCTTGCAGACCGTTGATGAGCGCCGAGATGTAGGCAATGACGGCAACACCTGCAGCAACACCCACGATGATGAGCAGCGTTTGCATACGCCCCTCGCGCAGAAAGCGCATTGCCACGCGGCGCTCAAATCCCAGCCAGCGCAGATTCATCATCGAACTGCTAGCGCCCCATGGCATTGGTCAGAGCGGCTCCGCCGCCACCACCCTGCGATGGGCCTGCAACGACACTGGCGGCTGCGGCCACCAGCCTGGTTCTGACATGGTCACCAGCCTTGACTGCACTGCCGATCAACACCGCATCCCCCTCACCCAACCCCTCCACAATCTCTACCGCCTGCAGCGTGCGCAGACCCGGACGCACCCGGCGCTCTTGCGCGCGACCGTCGATTGCCACCAGCACCCATGCGGCATCGCCAGGGCCGGAACCACGCAGTGCTGCAAGCGGCAGCGCCAGCACATTTGCATGCCGCGCGGTCTCCACTTCGACAGACAGGGTCATGTCTTCACGCAGAAAACCTGGTGGCTGCTGCTCCAGCGCCAACTTGACTTCGACCGCACCGCGTTGCGCATCGACAGCCGGTGCAATGGACAACACATGGGCCGCAAACCGCTGGTCGGCAAACGCATCGGCCACCACCATGGCCTTTTGCCCGGGCCGCAACTGTTCCAGAAAGCGCTCGTCCACTTGGGCCCTCAGCAGGGTTGGGCCTTCAATCGCGAGGCCAATCAGTGCACGCCCTGGCTGCACGATCTGGCCCGGTTCCGCGTCACGCGAAAGTACGCGGGCATGGGCTGGAGCGCGCAAAAAGGTTTGTTCCAATTTGGCTCGGGCAGCTGACGCCGCTGCGCGTGCGACTGCCAGCTGGGCTTCGGCCTGGGTCGCATCGGTGCCGGTGTCGGCATTGGCCTGCAGTTGTGCTCGCGCAATTGTTTGCTGGGCCTGGGCGACATCGAGCAGCCGTTTGGCTTCATCCAGCCGGGACGCGCTGACGAAACCTTGCGTAACGAGTTGCTGTGCGCGTTCCATCTCGGCGCGGGATGCCTGAACACCCGCATCTGCCTGGGCTACGGCGGCTTGCGCTGTCAGCCGTCCGCTGGTGCGGATGCCCGCCAATCGGGCCTGGGCCTGACGCTCATTGGCAACCGCCTGTTCCAGCGTTGCGCGAAGCTCATCGGACTCCAGCTGCACCAATGCATCTCCCAAGCGGACTGTATCGCCCTCACGCACCAACACCTGCGCCACACGCCCGGTGAGGGTACTGCCAATGTCTACCCGGGACAGGGTGGCCACGCGAGCAGAAAATTGCACTGTACGCACCAGCGGAGCCATGCGGACCTCCACAGCATCAACAGCGGTCCCACGCAATTTCCATCCGGTATAAACCAGACTCAGAAGCACCAGCGTACCCATCAACAGCCACATCCATCGGCGCTTCATCGGCACACTCTCGGCTTGGAAAAGGTCGGGAAAATGCTTCGGTCGAAGCTGAAGAATAAGAACCGCATTGGTTGCATGGTAGTCACAAAAAATGCCCGCACAAGGCGGGCATTTTTGACGGATAGGAAATTCAACCGCATGAGGCCAAGTATGGCAGGGTTTTTGGGCGTTCTGACCCCGTTGAAATCTGCAGTTTGAGCGCTCACAGCGGCCAAGAAGCGAGCCAAGAAGCGCGGATGCCCCCAGCGAGTCGGCGGCGCAGCCGACTCGCGCACAGCCTCCCCCAGCAACCCATGGGATGTGCCGTTTTGGCAAAACCCCAAGTCCACCTTGGTCACCAATTGATGCGCAGATCGACCTCGCAATCCGGTGAGGGTTGCGCTACCAAGCCCCAATCCGGCCCGATTTGCATCCCTTCACCTGGCGCACCACCACAGTCATCCCAAAGCGGTGGCTCGCGCGCCGGGGCGATGCAGGGCGGCTCGGAATCTGCCCCGATGTGATCGAGTGTTTGCCGGATATCGGTACTGTGCGTGATGATGGCGATGATGCGCCTCAGGCCACCATAGATGGGGCACAAGAGCTGGAATACCTCGTAGATGAGGACAATCGGTATTGGTGCTCCGCCGCCATGCCGATGCTTTAGCCCAGCGTGGGGTGCGGATGGATGCCAGAGTCAGGATTGATAGCTTAGGGCGCCAGCGCGCGGTACAGCGCTGGCGACTTGGGTTGCCGTTCCACTTGCCTTGGCGGCCACTACATGCGGACTGATGAACTCGAGCGCAGTTCGTGCTTTTACCAAGAGGGAATCAAGGTCCGGTCCGTCGTTGGGAAAGGTTGCACACGCGAGCTTCTCATAAGGTCGAATGATCGTTGTGTTATCCACC
>CAJBMJ010000274.1 GCA_903954045.1 uncultured beta proteobacterium
CATCCGCCACGAAGGTGGCCCGCAAGGCAAGAAAACCATTCAGGCGGTTGGAAAAGAAGCCAAGGCCATGCTGGGCAAGGTTCCCGGCAATATTGAGGCCATTCGTCCGATGAAAGATGGCGTGATAGCCGACTTCACGGTCACAGAGCAAATGCTCAAGCAATTCATCAAGATGGTGCATCCGCGCGGCGTGTTCAAGCCCAGCCCGCGCATCATCATCTGCGTGCCATGCGGCTCTACCCAGGTGGAGCGCCGTGCCATCCGCGAAAGCGCGCTGGGCGCAGGCGCCAGCGATGTGTACCTGATTGAGGAGCCCATGGCAGCTGCCATTGGGGCTGGCCTGCCGGTCAGTGAGGCCAGTGGCTCCATGGTGGTGGATATTGGCGGTGGTACGACGGAGGTCGGTGTCATCTCCTTGGGTGGCATGGTCTACAAGGGCAGTGTCCGCGTGGGCGGCGACAAATTTGACGAAGCCATCATCAACTACATCCGCCGCAATTACGGCATGCTGATTGGTGAGCCCACCGCCGAATCCATCAAAAAGCAGATTGGCTCGGCATTCCCCGGTTCTGAAGTCAAAGAGATGGAAGTGCGTGGACGCAACTTGTCCGAGGGTGTGCCACGCAGCTTCACCATTTCCTCCAATGAAATCCTGGAAGCGCTGACGGATCCGCTGAACAACATCGTGTCCGCCGTGAAGAATGCGCTGGAACAGACCCCGCCCGAACTCGGTGCCGATATTGCCGACCGCGGCATGATGCTCACCGGGGGTGGCGCCCTGTTGCGTGATCTGGATCGCCTGCTGGCTGAAGAAACCGGTTTGCCGGTTCTGGTGGCTGAAGACCCGCTGACATGCGTGGTGCGCGGCTGCGGCATTGCGTTGGAGCAGATGGAGCGCCTGGGCTCCATTTTCACCAGCGAATAAGCACCGGGCGCAGCGATGCCACTTGGTACGCTGGACAGGGAACCTCCTCCTTTCTTTCGACAGGGCCCCTCTTCCCTGTCCAAACTGGTCGTCTGCAGCGCGCTCGCCATTTTTCTGATGGTTGCTGACAGTCGCTTTCAGGTGATGCAACCCTTGCGCGTCGCGTTGGCCGCAGTGCTCTACCCGGTGCAATGGCTGGCCATGAAGCCGGTCGAGCTGGCACAAGGGCTGGGTGGCTATTTTTCTTCCCTGCATTCAGCCCAGGGCGCAAGAGATGAGGCATTTCGCAAATTGGGCTTGCAGGCCCAGCGGGCCAACCAGATGGAGCAACTGGCGCTGGAAAACGACCGGTTGCGCAAATTGCTGGCGTTGCGCGAGCGCCTGGAAACCACGGGAATAGCCGCGCAGGTGCTGTATGACGCAGCTGATCCCTACACCCGCAAAGTGGTGATTGACAGAGGCATTCTGGACAAGGTTCAGCTGGGTTCGCCTGTACTCGATGAGTTGGGGGTGCTGGGGCAGGTCACCCGTGTCTATCCCACTCTTAGCGAAGTGACGCTGCTTACGGACAGAGACCATGCCGTGCCTGTGCTTAACACACGTACCGGTGCTCGCGGCGTGGCGTTTGGAGATACCTCGACCCATGCCGATGCCATGGAGCTGCGGTTTATGGCTGCCAATGCCGACGTAGTTGCTGGTGATCTGCTGACCACCAGTGGCGTGGATGGTGTCTATCCGCCGGGCTTGCCGGTGGCAAAAGTGGAAAAGGTCGAGCGGCGTGCCGATGCCGCATTTGCCCGTATTTACTGCGTTCCTCTGGCCATGGTGGCTGGCGCCAGCCATGTGATGGTGCTGGAGCCCATGGGCTCGCAGGTACCGGAGCGGCCCGCACCCGAGCCTGCAGCCACCGTTAAGCGGGGGGGCCGCAAATGATCATGCGCCCTGGCCAGCAATTGTTGCTGCCCGCAAGCCCCCTGTTCATATGGTCCAGTCTGATTGCGGCGCTGTTGCTCAATATGTCTCAGAACATGGGGCTATGGGGACGGTCTGCCTGGGTTCCAGACCTGCTGGCCGTGGTCCTGGTGTTCTGGACGGTGCATCAACCCTTGCGCGTCAGCATAGGCGCCGCCTTTGTGTTCGGTTTGCTCATGGATGTCCACCAGGGAGGCTTGATGGGGCAGCATGCGCTCGCCTACACCGTGCTGAGTTACTTTGCCATCACCATTCACCGTCGCTTGCTGTGGTTCAGTGTGCCATCCCAGGCAGCGCAGGTGTTGCCCTTGTTCGTGACCGCCCATGCCGTGGAGTTGATCGTGCGCATGATTGGCGGCGGGGTGTTTCCTGGGTTCTGGATATTTCTGGCCCCTTTGCTGGAAGCCTTGTTGTGGCCTGTTGCGAGCGTCCTTCTGCTAGCACCGCAGCGTCGAGCCCCGGACCCCGATGCCAATCGTCCACTTTAGAATAGCTATGGGCGAACAGCGTGTTACTTCGTCTTTTGCGCCATGACTGAACTGCGCAACGTAGAGCGGGATCTGGCCCGCTTTCGCACCCGGGTGCTTGTCATCAGCATTCTGGTGCTGTGCTGCTTTTCCCTGTTGATCGCCCGCTTGGTGTACTTGCAGGTGATCAGGCATGACGATTTGCTTGCGCAGGCGGAAAGCAACCGTACTTCCATCGTGCCCATTGTTCCGAACCGTGGGCTCATACTCGACCGCAATGGCATTGTGCTGGCCAGCAACTATTCCGCATATACGCTCGAAATCACGCCTTCCAAGAGTGGCGCTTTGGAGCAAACGCTGGAAAATTTGAGTAAGGTCGTGGACATCACACCGCGAGACCGGCGTCGATTCAAGAAGTTGATGGAAGAGTCCAAGAGCTTCGAGTCCGTTCCGATACGTACCCGTTTGACAGATACCGAGGTTGCGCGGTTTGCTGCACAACGATTCCGCTTCCCGGGTGTCGAAATCAAGGCACGACTGTTTCGCAACTACCCCTATGGAGAACTTGCGAGCCATGTGATTGGATACATTGGGCGCATCAACCGGTCCGAGAAAGAGAAAATTGACGACAGCGAAGACCAGGCCAATTATCGGGGAACGGAGTACATCGGCAAGCTGGGTGTCGAACAAAGTTTTGAGGCACAACTGCATGGCCTGACCGGCGTGGAGCGTGTGGAAACCTCTGCGGGCGGGCGCGCAGTGCGCAAGTTGGCGAGTTCTCCTTCAACGCCTGGTAACGTCGTGGTGCTGTCCATTGATATCAAGCTCCAGAAACTGGTGGAGGACATGTATGGCGACCGTCGGGGCGCTTTGGTGGCACTGGATCCCAAAACCGGCGAGGTGTTGAGTTTTGTCAGCAAGCCCACTTTTGATTCCAATTTGTTTGTGGAGGGCATAGACCAGGAAAACTGGCAGATGCTCAACGAATCGATCGACAAGCCCTTGCTCAACCGGGCTCTGAGGGGAACTTATCCGCCAGGGTCCACCTACAAACCCTTCATGGCGCTGGCCGCATTGCAAACGGGAACCCGTACTCCTGGAACGCTGATTAACGACCCCGGGTTTTACATGTTTGGTGGTCACCGTTTTGGCAGCCCGGAGAACGAACGTGGTGGCGTGATGGACATGCGCCGCGCCATTGTTGAATCCAGCAACGCCTACTTTTATTCCCTGGCCAACGAACTCGGCGTGGACACCATGCATGATTTCATGAAACCGCTGGGCTTCGGCCAGATCACCGGAATTGATATCCATGGCGAGGTTCGCGGTGTGTTGCCCAGCCAGGCTTGGAAGCGTAACTATTACAAGCGGCCAGAGCAAAAAAAATGGTACGCCGGTGAAACGATTTCTCTCGGCATAGGTCAGGGCTACAACAGTTTCACCATGTTGCAACTTGCCCAGGCAACGGCCACTGTGGCCAACAACGGTGTCAAGCACAAACCGCAGTTGGTGATAGCGACGCAGGATGCGGTTTCGCGGGTTCGAACGGCAGTGCCTGCCGAACCGGCAGAGAACCTCGGCCTCAAGGCAGAGCATGTGGATGTCATCCGTCGCGCCATGGTGGGCGTAACACAGGAAGGCACCTCCACCCGGGTTTTTGCCGGAGCGGGCTACCTGAGCGGCGGCAAGACAGGCACTGCGCAAGCGGTATCGCTTGGCAAAAACGAAAAATACAACGCCAGCAAAATGGATGAGCACCAACGAGACCACTCGCTCTACATCGCATTTGCTCCGGCAGATGACCCCAAGATTGCTTTGGCCGTCATCGTCGAGAACGCAGGCTTTGGATCGGCCTCCGCCGCACCGATTGCGCGCCGTGTGTTTGACTATGTGCTGCTCGGTCAGTATCCCAACGAGGATGATCTGGCTGCAGTCAGCAAGGGTCAGGCGGGGGCCCCCATCGGAAAACCCAGAATTGCAGCGGAGATTCCCTGGCCACCAGCATCGGGTCGCCGGCAGGGCGGCTAAATCCCTGCGGGTCGCAGAAAGGCGTCGTAGCCGGTTTTGAGGATCAGCGCCGACACCACGACGATGAACACCCCACGGACAAACCCGGTTCCATGCCTGAGTGCCATGTGCGTTCCAGCCAGGCTGCCCAGCACATTGGCCACGGCCATCACCAATGCAAAGTGCCACCAGACATGCCCCTTGTAGGCAAACAGGGCGAGCGCTGAAAGATTGGTGGCCGTATTGAGAAACTTGGCACAAGCCGACGCATGCAGGAAGTCGTAACCCAGCAGGCGGACCAAAAAAAACACAAAAAAACTGCCCGTACCCGGGCCAAAAAAACCATCATAAAAACCGATGGCGGTACCAATGGCCATCGCAACCAAACGCTCCTGTAAACCTGAAAAATGCGGAGTATGGTGGCGCCCCAGTTCTTTTTTTGCCAGCGTGTAAGCGAGCACCAGTACCAGTACCAGCGGCAAAACCTTGCGCAAGAATTCGGGCGAAACCACGGTAACCAGCCAGGCGCCTGCCAGGGAGGCAATAAAGCCTGCAAGCGCTGCCGGGGCAAGCGCATGCCAGGGCATGGTGACTTGCCTGCTGTATTGCAATGTGGCCATGCCGGTGCCCCAGACGGATGCGCCTTTGTTGGTGCCAAACAGTGTGGCGGGATGCGCCGTAGGAAAAACCGCAAACAGGGCAGGCACCAGAATCAGTCCGCCGCCGCCGACGATCGAGTCCACAAAACCGGCCAGCAGCGAGGCCAGCGAGACAACAAGCATTTCCATGAATTGATTCTCGCATTGGCATAAAGCGAAGGCATAAAAAAAGCACTGGGTTCGCCAGTGCTTTTCAAAACTACATCTCTAGGTGCAGCGTTATGTATTGTTTTTGGTTCACTTGCGTGAAATCTCCTCGGCGCCTTCTCTGACCCGGCTTAGCGCCGCAGATTGCCTCGCAGTTGCTTTGGCTGAAAGTGCAGCGAATGTACCGCTTGCGAGCCTGCACTCCTATCCGGATTTACCCTTGTTGCCCCGATGGGTTGTATTCATCTTCCGATATCCATTGCGCCGCTTTCTCGGCAATCATCAGTGTGGGCGAGTTGGTATTGCCGCTGGTAATCAGTGGCATGATGCCTGCATCCACCACCCGCAGACCCGCTACCCCCATCACCCGCAAGCGGGAATCGACTACGGCCATGGGGTCGGTCTCTTGCCCCATTTTGGTGGTTCCTACCGGATGAAAAATGGTGGTTGCTATATCTCCGGCCAGTTTGGCAAGTTCCTCGTCAGACTGGTACTGGATGCCCGGCTTGTACTCTTCGGGTTCATATTTTTTAAGCGCGTCCTGGCTCACGATGGAGCGGGTCAAGCGCAGCGAATCCGCAGCAATTTTGCGATCCACATCGGTACTGAGGTAATTGGGGGCAATGGCCGGAGCGTCTTTGAAGTCTGGCGATTTGATGTGTACCGTGCCCCGACTGGTGGGGTTGAGGTTGCAGACACTGGCAGTAAACGCATTGAAGTTATGCAGGGGCTGCCCAAAGGCGTCGAGGCTCAGCGGCTGGACGTGGTATTCCAGATTGGGGTAGGGCTGGCTGGCATCGCTGCGTGTGAAGGCGCCAAGCTGGCTTGGGGCCATGCTCATGGGGCCCGTGCGTTTGAATGCGTATTCCAGACCAATTCTGGCCTTGCCAACCAGGCTGTTGGCCTGGGTGTTGAGCGTGGGTGCGTTCTTGACCTTGTACACCGTACGAATCTGCAAGTGGTCCTGCAAATTCGCGCCCACCCCCGGTAAATCCTTGACCACAGAGATGCCCTCGGACTGCAGCAGAGAGGCTGGGCCCAAGCCAGACAACTGCAGCAATTGGGGTGAACCAATGGCGCCTGCACACAGCAGCACTTCGGCGTTGGCCGTGGCAGTCACCATTTCTGTTCCATCCCACACCTGCACGCCGGTGCAGCGCAATGCGCCAGTCGTCGCGTCAGTTTCCACTACCAGTTTGGCTACCTGTGCCAGCGTCCACATTTCAAAGTTGGGCCGTGCGTAGCAAGTGGGGCGCAAAAAAGCCTTGGCCGTGTTCCAGCGCCAGCCCTCTTTCTGATTGACTTCAAAGTAACCCACGCCCTCGTTGTTGCCCCGGTTGAAATCGTCGGTGGCGGGAATGCCAGCCTGTGTAGCGGCCTGGGCAAACGCATCCAGAATGTCCCAGCGCAGTCTTTGCTTTTCCACACGCCATTCGCCACCCGCGTTGCGGTGACGCAATATCTTGCGGTACTGTGTGCTGGCGTCCTGCATCAGCAGGGGGGCCGTACCTCTTGCGCCGTGCTGGGCGTTGGCACCCTTGTAATGGTCTTCATGCAATTTGAAATAGGAAAGGCTGTTGTCCCAGGTCCACTGGGCATCACCCGCCAGTTGCGCCCATTGGTCATAGTCGCGCGCCTGGCCGCGCATGTAAATCATGCCGTTAATGCTGCTGCAACCGCCCAGCGTTTTTCCACGGGGGTATTTCAGGCTACGGCCATTGAGGCCCGCATCCGCCTCAGTGCTGTAAAGCCAGTCGGTACGGGGGTTGCCAATGCAATACAGGTAACCCACGGGAATATGAATCCAGTGGTAATCATCTCTGCGCCCGGCTTCAATCAGCAACACGCGTTTGCTGGCATTGGCGCTCAATCGGTTGGCCAGCAGGCAGCCTGCGGTGCCCGCGCCGACGATGATGTAGTCGAAAGTGGTGTCGTTCATGCCCAATGGTAAATCAGTGCCCCACCCACACCGGTTTTCGCTTCTCTTGAAATGCCTTCTGCCCTTCCTTTGCGTCTTCGGTCAGGGTGAAGAGTGCAATCTGGCTCTCGGTGAACGACATCGACTCCTCAAAGGCCATGGCCTCGATCTTTTTCATGGTGTACAGCCCCCTGCGAATGGCGGCGGGTGATTTGTCCAGCAACCGTTCCAGCAACCATTGCAGCTTGGCATCGACATCGTCAGCCACATAGTTCACCAGACCGTACTCGAGTGCCTGCGCGCTGGTAATGGGCTCGCCAGTGATACACATTTCCACGAGCACCCGCCGGGGAATCAGGTGTTGCAGCACGCTGAGCACCTGGGCCGGAAAAACGCCCACTTTGACCTCTGGCAAACCAAATACCGCGTGGCTCGAAGCCACTGCCATGTCGCACATGCTCATCAACCCCATACCCCCCGCCATGCAAGCGCCGTTGACGCGGGCGATCAGCGGGATGGTGCTGGCGCGCGCCACCCGCAGCACCTGCGCCAAATGGCCGTGGGGTTCGGAATAGTCGGTGGTAAAGGCTTTGGCGCTTTGCAGGTCGGCGCCTGCACAAAAGGCCTTGTTGCCAGCCCCTGTGACCACGATGGCGCGAATATCGCGCTGGCCCTGCGCGCTGGAAATAGCCTGCGCCATGCCTGCCAGAACGCCATGGCTCATGGCGTTGCGCCGATCTTCGCGGGTGATGGTGAGCCACAGCACAGAGCCGCGCAACTCGACTGACAACTCATCAGAGGAAATAAAAGGTGTGGTATTCATGGTGTTTCCTTGTCCTTATTTTGCTTCACTGTGCATGCCAGGCAGTACTATGCGCCACATCACCGTTTGGAGACCGCACGCACCGTGGAGGATACCCAGTCCCGCATCGCCTTTGAGAGCACGCCCGACGGCCCTTGCGCCGTGGTGCTGGGTCGCTGGACGGCTGCCCATCTGGCAGTGCCAGACCACTGGCTGGCACTGCAAACTGCCTTGCAGACGGCCAGGGAGCAGGGAGCCTCGCTAGGATGGGACTTGCTGCAGATCCAGCGCATCGACCACACCGGAGCCCAGTTGCTTTGGAACACTTGGGGCCGCCAATGGCCCAGTCGCCTGCAGCTGCGCGCCGATCAGCGCTCCATGCTCGAGCGGGTGGCGCAGTTTTCAGTATCCGCCCCACCTGCCCAGCGCGTATCCATTGGCGCCGCATTTTTTCGGCTGGGCGACGCCGTGCTGGGTGTGCTGGACCATGCAGCTGCCTTGCTGCGCCTGGTCGGGCAACTGGCGTTGGACTTGTTCCAGTTGCTCAAGCACCCAAGCCGGGGGCCTTGGCGCGATATCTCGGGTCACCTGTTTCGCATTGGGGCCACCGCGCTTCCCATCACCGCGCTGGTGGGTTTTTTAATTGGGGTGGTGCTGGCGTACCTCATGTCGCAGCAACTGCGCCAGTTTGGAGCCAACACTTTCATCGTGAACATTCTGGGTGTGGCGCTTATCCGTGAACTTGGGCCTGTGCTGGCCGCCATCCTGATCGCGGGCCGGTCGGGGTCCGCCATTACGGCCCAGATTGGCGTAATGCGGGTAACCGAAGAGCTCGATGCCATGCGCGTCATGGGCATCGCCAAGGGGTATCGCCTGGTCATGCCCCGCGCCATTGCCATGACGGTGGCCATGCCGCTGCTGGCGGTGTGGACCACCGTGGCCGCCCTGCTGGGCGGCATGCTGGCCTCGGACATGGCCATGGGGTTGACACCCGCATATTTCATGACGGCTCTTCCCAAGGCGGTGCAGTTGTCCAACCTGTGGCTGGCCATGGGCAAATCGGCCGTGTTTGGCCTGTTCATAGCGCTGATTGCCTGCCACTATGGCTTGCGGGTGCTGCCCAACACCGAGAGCCTGGGTCGTGGCACCACGGCGTCGGTGGTGAGCTCCATCACCATGGTGATTCTGGTGGACGCCCTGTTTGCTGTCGTGTTCAAAGGGGTGGGGCTGTGAGCGTCAAAAGAATTGCGGTACAGATCGACAAACTCTGGTCCCGGTTTCGCCACCATGGCACACAGTCCATCATCCACCGCGATCTGGACCTCACTATTGCCCGGGGTGAGTTCCTGTCGCTGGTCGGCGGCTCGGGTAGTGGCAAAACCGTGCTGCTGCGCCAGATACTGGGGCTGGAAACCCCAGCCAGCGGCAGCGTGACCGTGCTGGGTCGGCCCGCGTCGGAACTGGGTCGCATTGGCGCCGCTAGCCGCGTGGGCATGCTATTTCAGCACGGGGCACTGTTTTCTGCATTCACCGTGTTGGAGAACATTGCCTTTCCCCTGCGCGAGTTGCGTATCCTCCCCGACGAATTGGTGCACGATGCGGCCATGGTGAAGTTGCAAATGGTGGGACTGGATCCGTCGCACGCCCACAAAATGCCTGCCGACCTCTCGGGCGGCATGGTCAAGCGGGTGGCGCTGGCGCGTGCGCTGGTGATGGACCCCCCCTTACTGCTACTGGACGAGCCTAC
>CAJBMJ010000275.1 GCA_903954045.1 uncultured beta proteobacterium
ACGGACTTGCCGTTCTCACCCCAGCGCCTCAAACTCTATAACTGGCACAAGTGGGCCGGTGTGACGATTTTGACGTTGTCGGTTCTTCGCCTGGTGTGGAGATGGACCCACACGCCGCCCGCATTGCCGGCCAAAGTGGTGGCCTCCATGCCAGCTTGGCAAATGCTGGCCTACCACGCGACCCACGGTTTGCTATACGCGCTTTTCCTGATCGTTCCTTTGGTGGGCTGGGCCTACAGTTCGGCAGCCGGATTCCCGATCGTGTTGTTCGGAGTGTTGCCACTGCCTGATTTTGTGTCTACCAACAAGGAATTGGCCGAAATGATCAAGCCCTGGCATGAGATCAGTGCTTTTGCGATGGCTGGACTGATAGCGCTGCATGTGGGCGCTGCGCTGAAACACCATTTTGTGGACCGAGACGGGCTATTGCAACGCATGGTGCCTTGGCTTCGTAATTCGTAACACCAGACCCAATTCAAGGAAACGACGATGAATGTCTCTAAAGCCTTCAAAGTAGCTCTGTTGTCAGGCGCAATGACCCTGACGATGGCTGTGCAGGCCCAGCAAAAATTGATTCCGGCGCAAAGCGAGATTGGCTTCATTAGCAAGCAAATGGGCGTTCCTGTTGAAGGTCGCTTTAAGAAATTTGATGCTCAAGTGGCCTTTGATCCCTCCAAACTCGCCACCAGCAAAATAGCTTTCACGATTGACACCGGTAGCGCTACGCTGGGTGTTCCAGAAAGCGATGTTGAACTACCCAAACCGACTTGGTTCAATGTACCCAAGTTTCCGCAGGCAACATTTCAGTCCAGCGCAATCAAAAGCCTTGGCGCTGGTAAGTTTGAAGTGGCAGGCAAACTCAGCATCAAAGGCAGTTCGCAGGACGTTGTCGTGCCAGTGACCTTGGTGCAAAGCGGCGCTACTACCACTGCCACCGGCGCGTTCGGTATCAAGCGTCTGGCGTTCAAGATCGGTGAGGGCGACTGGGCAGATACATCAATGGTCGCCGACGATGTTCAGGTGAAATTCAAGCTGGCGCTCTCGGGCGTTGGCAAGATCTAGTTCTTTAACCCCCTCTATTTTTGGAGAAACAGAAAATGCGTAAATCCCTCTTGGCGGCTGCCGCTGCTGCAAGTTTGTTGGCTGGCGCCGTTCAGGCCGCACCTGTTGCCTATGCCATCGACCCCACCCACACCTTTGCCACGTTTGAGATTGGCCACTTTGGTGCCTCTGTGAACCGCGGCCGCTTTGACAAGAAGGAAGGCAAAGTGGAACTAGATAAGGCCGCCAAAGCCGGCAAGGTGGAGATCAGTATTGATGTCACCTCCATCAACTCAGGCACGCCAGCGTTCAACACCCATCTGCAAAGCCCTGACCTCTTTAACGCAGCCAAGTTTCCGACCATGACGTTTGTTTCCGACAAGTTCGTGTTCAACGGCGACAAGGTGTCTGAGGTGGTAGGCAACCTGACCCTGTTGGGCAAGACCCAACCCGTCACTCTGAAGGCCAATCACTTCAATTGCTATGAAAGTCCCATGCTCAAG
Source organism: uncultured beta proteobacterium (assembly GCA_903954045.1). Classification (GTDB taxonomy): domain Bacteria; phylum Pseudomonadota; class Gammaproteobacteria; order Burkholderiales; family Burkholderiaceae_C; genus Allorhodoferax. The sequence continues at coordinate 1,545 of CAJBMJ010000275.1, forward strand.
CGCGAAGTGTGCGGCGGCGATTTTGAAGCCACCATTGACCGCACCGCCTTTGGCATGAACTACGGTGTGGATTGGGGTTTCCCCAAGAATGTTCGCCTGGTGATCCAGGTTGAAGCAGTCAAGCAGTAAGCTCAGTAGATCCCGCTGCAAGCCTCGCTGTCCAATGGGACTGCGGGGTTTTTTCATTTGGGCCAAAGCTAGTTCCTGCCCAAGTTGTTTTGCGTCCATCGGTTTACCTTCAGCTTGACATTGCTCAATGCAATCTTTGCTTGCAGGCTTAAGCTGTATGCGTTGTCATTTCAATTAGGAAAAGTTTTCATGTCCCATTTTCACGCGGTTGTCTGGCTCGATCACTCTGAAGCGCACGTCATGCATATTGCACCTGACGATGTTGAGAAATCGGTCATTCATCCCTCCAAGCCGCATCAGCGCCTGCATGCCAAAGGTGGCATTGTGGGCTCTGGCAAGCCAGCAGAAGACAAGCAGTATTACCACGCCGTTGCCGAGGCACTTAAAGGCGCGCAAGAGATTCTGGTGGTGGGCCCCGCTCAAGCCAAACTCCAACTCATTAAACACCTGCATGCACACGATAAAAGCGTGGCCGACAAGGTGATTGGAGTAGAGTCAATCGATCATCCCAGCGATGGACAACTGGTGGCCTATGCCCGCAAGTATTTCGCCGTCAAAGACAAAATGCTGGGAACTGCCGGAAGCGCGCTATAAAAAGAATAGCTGTTTACGCAGTGTTTTCGGGCGCTAGAGTCTGAAAATACTCATTTTTTTTCGGTGGATTGCTGGATTTGCAGATTCTTCCTGCAACTGGCATTGATCACACGTAACTCGGCCAGGGTCTCATCGATCTTGGCCCGTTTTTTTTCCAGTTCTGCAATTTCCTGGTCCGTGCGCTCAATCACGTAATTGAGCTGCTGGGCCCGGCCTTCGCCCTGGTCTCCATACAAGTCCAAATATCGCTTGATTTCTGACAGGGGAGAACCAATGGCTTTGGCCCGGAGAATGAGTGCAAGTCTTGCCCGGTCGCGACGGGTGTAGACACGGGCGCCGTTGATGCGCCGGGGCGACAGTAGGCCTTTGTCTTCGTAGAAACGCAAAGCGCGCAGGGTAATGCCGAACTCGCGGCAAAGCTCTGTAATGCCGAACAGCTCGGCAACGCCTTCGTCGCGGTGTGAGTTGACGAAGGCTTGCGCTTCGGAGGTTTCCATGCGCCAGGGAGCTTAAATAACGCGTTGCAGGCGCATCGCCACGCTCATGTCTCCGGTGACCTTGAGTTTCCCGGCCATAAAACCGGTTGCTGGCTCAAGTTCGCCGTCGAGCATGGCTTGCAAATTGTCCAGGGTGATGCCCACGGTGCAATCGGTATCGGAATTGGCGTTGCTGACGCTATTGGGGGTGGATTTGCCATCAATCACGATGACGCCGTCATCACCCATGTCAAATTTCAATGTGGCGCCGAGGCCGCTGTCGTCGCCCACTTTGGTGCGAATGGCTTGGGTTGCGGATTCAAGGGACATGGTGAACTCCTGTAATTGGCGCCTCAGTGCGCCGGGTCATTGGAAAAGTAGACCGGATGCTAGCAGTAAGGCATGCCGTAACACATAGTATAAATACCTATACGAAATCATGTTGACGTTAACGTCACCATGATTTCTAATTCGACAACGATGCCCCAAGGACTTGTTGCTATGCCCGTTATCCGTTCCAAGATTCAAACCCGATCTGATGCGTTTGCTGCCAATGCAAAGCGTATGGCAGATCTTCTGGCCGAGGTTCAGCGTCTGGAAGGGCTAGTGATTGCAGAGTCAGAGTCCAAGCGGGAGAAGTTTGAAAAACGCAATCAGCTCCTGCCCCGTGAGCGGGTGGCGCGTTTGCTGGACAGGGGAACCCCTTTTCTGGAACTCAGTCGTCTGGCCGGTCTCAATATGCACGATGACGATGGTAAGAAGTCCGTTTTGGGTGGGGGGTCGATTGTGGGTATCGGTGTGGTTGCCGGAAAGCGTTGTGTGATTTCCGCCAGCGACAGTGCCGTCAAAGGTGGAACCGTAGCGCCTATGGGTTTGAAAAAAGGATTGCGGGCGCAGCAAATCGCCCAGGAAAACAAGCTGCCCCTGATTTCTCTGGTGGAGAGTGGCGGCGCCAATCTCATGTACCAAAGTGAAATTTTCATTGAAGGGGGACGCACCTTTGCCAATCAGGCCCGTATGTCTGCCATGGGCTTGCCGCAAATCGCCGTGGTTCATGGCTCCAGCACAGCGGGTGGAGCATATCTGCCCGGCTTGTCGGATTACGTGATTCTGGTGCGGGGGCGCTCCAGCATTTATCTGGCAGGGCCACCCTTGGTTAAGGCCGCCATTGGTGAAGACTGCACCGATGAAGAACTGGGCGGCGCCGAAACGCACGCCAGCATCACCGGACTCGGTGAGTACCTGTCTGAAGACGATGCCCATGCCATTGCCCTGGCCCGGGAACTGATGGACAAGTTGCGCTGGGACACTGCAACTGTCGCTGCTGGTTACAGCGAACCCCTGTTCGATGAGCAAGAGTTAATGGGCATCGTTCCGGCTGACGAGCGCGAGCCCTATGACGTGCGTGAAGTCATCGCCCGCCTGGTGGATGGGTCCGACTTTCTCGAATTCAAGGCCAGTTATGCGCCTGAAATGATGTGCGGACACGCGCGGGTGCAAGGCCACCTGGTGGGTATTCTGGGCAACAACGGCCCGATTCAACCCGCGGGCTCCACCAAAGCGGCGCAGTTTATCCAGTTGTGCGACCAAAGCGCAACGCCGCTAGTGTTTTTGCAAAACACCACGGGTTACATGGTGGGATCAGTGGCTGAACGTGGTGGCGCCATCAAACATGGATCCAAGATGATTCAGGCGGTGGCCAATGCCCGCGTACCCAAATTTACCTTTGTGCTGGGAGGTTCCTTCGGCGCTGGAAATTACGGTATGTGTGGTCGCGGTTTTGATCCGCGATTTATCTTTGCCTGGCCCTCTGCGCGCACTGCAGTGATGGGCGGTGCCCAGGCCGCCAAGGTGATGGACATTTTGAACCGGGCCAAGATTGAGCGCATGGGAATGCAGGCCAACGACGAAGCCCTGGCCGCCATGTCAGACAGCCTGCGCATGCGCCTGGACAAGGAATCGGCAGCCCTGTTCGGTACGGCGCGTTTGTGGGATGACGGAATTATTGATCCGCGCGACACCCGGCGCATCCTTGGCCTCGGCCTGGCTTTGGCCGCCGAAGCAGAGCAACGAAAACTCCATCCCAATACCTTTGGTGTTGCACGCATGTAAATCGCGTACGGCCTGCTTTCCACTTTTCTGTCCCAATAAAAGGTTCTCACCATGAAATTCACGCCTGAGCACAACCAGATTACCGATACCGTTCGCAAGTTTGTTGTCAATGAAATCAATCCCCATCTTCCGGCTTGGGAAGCTGCGGGGCAGTTTCCTGCACACCAGCTCTTCAAGAAAATGGGTGACCTCGGACTACTGGGTATCAAGTACCCCACTGAGTTTGGCGGCATGGGTCTGGATTTCAGCTACTCCATGGTGATGGCGGAAGCTTTGGGTGAATGCAATGCAGGCGGTGTTCCCATGGCCATTGGAGTGCAAACCGACATGTGCACCCCGGCCTTGGCGCGCTTTGGTTCGGACGCCCTGCGCCATGAGTTCCTGGCGCCCGCCATTGCTGGTGACATGGTGGGCTGCATTGGCGTAAGCGAGGTAGGCGGCGGCTCCGACGTGGCAGCGCTCAAAACCACAGCGACCAAGGACGGCAGCGATTATCTGATCAACGGCTCCAAAATGTGGATCACCAACGGCATGCAGGCGGATTGGTGTTGCCTGCTGTGCAACACGTCCGAAGGCGCGGTGCACAAGAACAAGTCACTGATCATGGTGCGTCTTGACAGCCCAGGCGTTACCCGTCAGAAGATCGAAAAAATTGGCATGCATTCCAGCGACACCGCCCAGCTGTTTTTTGACAACGTGCGCGTACCGCAAAAAAACCTGATCGGCCAGGAGGGTATGGGCTTTATGTTGCAAATGCTGCAGTTCCAGGAGGAGCGCCTGTATGGAGCAGCTGGCTCTTTGCGTTCGCTGGACCGACTCATTGACCAGACCATTGATTACACCCGGCAGCGCAAGACCTTTGGCAAACCCATTTTGGATAACCAGGTGGTGCACTTCCGGCTTGCGGAGCTTCGCACGGAAGTCGAAGCCCTGCGCGCTCTGACCTACCGGGCGGTGGAGTCCTATGTGGGTGGTAAGGATGTCACCAAGTTAGCTTCCATGGCCAAACTCAAGGCGGGAAGGTTGAGCCGTGAGGTGGCGGACAGCTGCCTGCAGTATTGGGGTGGCATGGGCTTCACGGCCGATAACCCGATTTCTCAGTCCTACCGGGACGGACGCTTGATCTCGATCGGTGGAGGGGCCGACGAAATCATGCTTGGCATCATCTGCAAGCTCGAAGGCACGCTGCCGGGTAAGGCTTAAGCGGTTTGCAAGCCATGCCAATCGCCCTTGATGCTATGAAATTCGAAGCGCTCCGTGTAGAAAGTACGGGCGCTGTGCTGCAAATTACCTTGAATCGACCGGAGTCGCGCAACGCCATGTCTATGCAGATGGTGGCGGAATTGCGCCAGGTTTTGGAGGCTGCTGAATCCACCGTAGGGCAGGGCGATGCGGTGCGGGTGGTGGTGTTGCGCGGTGAGGGTGGGCACTTTTGTGCCGGGGCGGACCTGAAAGATATGGCCGCTGCCCGCATGCGCGCAATGCAAGACCCGAACCCACAATCTGATGTCATTGCCGAGGTCAGCCAGGGGTTTGGACAACTGTGTGTGGCCTATGCCAACACGCCGCTGGCCTTGGTGATTGTGCTGGAAGGTACCGTCATGGGGGGCGGATTTGGTTTGGCCTGCGTGGCCGATGTGGTTATTGCCAGCAACACGGTTCAGTTTCGATTGCCAGAAACCTCTTTGGGCGTGATTCCGGCACAGATTGCGCCTTTTCTGGTG
>CAJBMJ010000276.1 GCA_903954045.1 uncultured beta proteobacterium
CCCAGGGCATTCCCAACGATCTGCCGCCACAGTACCAGAGCAACATCGAGACCACCAAAGCGCCCTTCAATCGCACTGCCGCGCAGGGACCCGTACTGACGGAAGCCGAGATCAGCGACGTGATTGCCTTCTTGCGCACTTTGTCGGACGGTTTTCGGGCGCCCTGAAGCCTTGCAGCCTCAGCGCACTAAGATGTCTGCATGCCCCAGCCTCGCCCTGCCAGACTGCCACGCCTGAAGATTGCCCACCAGCTGGCACTGCTGATCGTTGCGACCGTGGCACTGGCCGTGTTGGCAGTCGGCGGGCTGGGCGTGCTGAACCTGCGCAGTGGATTTCGGGACTATCTGCAAGCCCGCGATGAAGACCAGTTGACGCAGCTGGTAGCACTGATTGAGCGTCGATCAGCCTCCGACCCACAGCTGCTTTGGCTACGCAACGAACCTGAGCCGATGCGCGCCCTGATGGACGAGTTCAGCGGCCGACCGGTCCGCCCTGGGCACAGGCCCCCGCGCGCAGAAGGTTGGGAGCCTGGCCGACCGCCTCCGCCTGACGGCCCGCCTGGCCACGCCAGGCCTGGGCACCGCCCCCCACCATCGCCACCACCCGGCGCAGGCCCCAGTTCTTTTGGAGAGCGATTGCTGGTCCGCGACGCGCAGGGCCAGCGTATTGCTGGTCGCCCCCTACCGGCAGATGCGCAGCGAACTTTGCGGGCCATCAAGGTCAACGCCGAAGAAGTGGCCTTTGTCGAGTTGCGTGCCGAGCCCGAGCCCGAGGGGGTGGACGCGAGATTTCTGCAGCGTCAGACAAAAAGCCTGGTAATGGCCGCCATAGGTACATTTATTGCTGCATTTTTGATAGCATGGTGGTTGGCGGCACGCTGGAGCGGTCCATTGAGGGATTTGCAGCGTGCCACGCGCGACATTGCCTCGGGGCGACGCAATCAACCGCTGATTCCGGCAGGTGCCCGGGAAATTGCCCAGCTGATGGAAGACGTCAACAGCATGGCGGCAGAATTGGAGCGGCTGGAGAAAACCCGCCGCGTCTGGATCGCACAAATCTCCCATGAGTTGCGCACGCCTTTGTCCGTGCTGCGGGGTGAGATGGAGGCGATTGAGGACGGAGCCCGACAACCCACCCCCGAAGTCATGGCCAACCTGCGCGACGAGGTGTTGCAACTCAACCGGCGGGTGGATGATCTGCACACCCTGTCCATGGCCGACATGGGAGCGCTGTCTTGTTCCTTTACACCCGGAGATGCCCACGCCGAGCTATGGCGCATCGCCCAACGCTTCGAAGTGCAGGCCACGCAACGGGGCCTTTCACTGACCCTGCCACCGCAAAAGGCACCCGCCATTGCCGTGCGTTGGGACTTTGGCCGAATTGAGCAGCTGCTGGCCAACCTGCTGCGCAACAGCCTGCTCTACACCGATACGCCGGGAACCATCGCCATAGACTGGCAGAGCGATGGGACCGCCGTGACACTGACAGTGAACGACTCTGCTCCCGGCGTGAGCGCGGCAGACCTTCCAGAGTTGTTTGAACCCCTGTTTCGCGCTGACCGGGCCCGCCAGCGCAATGCTGCCGAGGCGGGCGGACATGGCAGTGGGCTGGGCTTGTCCATCGTGCAGTCCATTTCCAGCGCCCATGGCGGCAAGGCCATCGCCAGGCGCTCTGCTTTGGGTGGACTGCAGTTGCTGGTAACGCTGGAGTGCGTCCCTGCTCCCACGGAGTACTCAGCATGACCGGGGCACGCCTGATTCTGGTGGTGGAAGACGACGCCAAGATCGCCGACATGCTGACCAACTATCTGCACATGCACGGGTTTGCCACTGCCATATGCACTAACGGGCTGGACGCAGAGGCCCAGGTGCAGCGCCTGAAGCCAGCGTTGGTTGTGCTGGACTGGATGTTGCCCGGCCAGAGCGGACTTGCGGTATGCCAGAGCCTTCGAGCCTTTTCCTCGGTACCCATCATCATGGTGACCGCACGGGTAGAGGAGATGGACCGACTGTTGGGGCTGGAAACCGGCGCGGATGACTATGTGTGCAAACCTTTCAGCCCGCGCGAGGTGGTGGCCCGCATCAAGGCGCTGCTGCGTCGGGCAGAAGGCGGTTTGCCAGCCACGAACGCGCCCTTGGCACTTGTGGTTAACGAAGGGCCGCAAACCGTCACCTGGCAACAGAAGAATCTGGGCCTCACACCGGTCGAGTTTCGCTTGTTGCGGCTATTGATGTCACGTCCAGGGCAGGTGTTTTCACGCGCCAGGTTGCTGGACCAGTTGCACGACGACAACCGCGACGTGAGTGACCGGGCCGTTGACAGCCACATCAAAAATATCCGCCGCAAGCTCGATCTTGCCGGGGCGACCGAGCACGCCTTGGTTTCGGTTTATGGTGCAGGTTACCGCTTTGAATGAGATACTTTGCAGTATGGGATTGACCAACCTCCCCGCGAACCCTCTGCAACCGGAGCTTGAGCTCTTGCGCACGCGCGAGCAGCACCTGCGGCATTTGCTGAACTCGGCCCGCGATGCGGTCGTGGCCATGGACTCGAACGGCCGGGTCACCGAATGGAACCCCTCTGCCCAGCGTTTGCTGGGGTGGAGTTCCGAGGAAGCCATGGGCATGCCGCTGGCGGACTTGATCATTCCGCCAGAGCACCGACAAGCCCATGAAAAAGGCATCCAGCGCTATCTGCGAACCCGCCAGTCCAGCATGCTCAATACGGTGGTGGAGGTTGAAGCGCTGCGCAAAGACGGCACCCGCATGCCAGCCGAGCTGTCGGTCTGGCCGATTGCGGAAGCAGATGACGTCGGGTTTGGTGCCATTTTGCGAGACAACACCGAGCGCCGGTTGGTGCAGGACCAGCTCCAGCGGGCAGCCACGCGCTACCAATCTGTGGTGGACCAGCTCGGCGAAGGCATGCTGGTCATTCAGGATGGCGTGATTGTCTTCGCCAATCCGCAAGCCTGCTCCGTTTTCAATCTGCCCATGGCACAACTGATCGGCATGAACGCACTGGATTTGCTCCACCCCGATGACCAGCGGGAGGTTCAGGAGCGCCTGAGCCGCCGCCAGAGCGGTGAGAACCTGGCGGTACACAGCGAAATTCGGCACCTACGGCCCAATGGCACTGTTCGCTGGCTCGGTACCCACTCCAGCAAGGGCGACTGGGAGGGACGTCCTGCCACCATGAGTTTCTTCGCGGACATCACTGAACGCAAAGAAATGCTGAATGCGCTGCAGCGATCGGAAGACCGCTACCGTGCGGTCATCGAGCATGTCGGCGAAGGCATGGTAGTAGTCAAAAGCACCCAATTTGTTTTTGCCAACACACGGGCCGCAGACATCGTCGAAATGACCGTCGCCGATATGCTGGAGCGGGGGTACATGCATCGGATCCATCCTGAAGACCATGCATTGGTGGACAACCGCCGAAAGCGCCGTCTGGCTGGCGAGTCTGTGCCCAATCGGTATGAGATCAGATTGCTTATGCCCGACGGGCGCGTCAAATGGATCGATATTGGCGTCACCATCGTTCCCTGGGATGGTGAGTCCGCCACGCTGACGTTCTTTTCCGATGTGACTGCACGCAAGTTGCTGGAGCAACAACTGACCCGCACGTTGCAAGAGCGCGAAACCATTCTGAACAGTTCCATCGTGGGCATTGCATTCCTGACCTCCGATGGACGCTTCCAGTGGACCAATCCGGCCATGATGAAGCTTTTCAAGGTGGCGTCTGTCGAAGGCTTTCACTCCATGGAGGCCTTTTATCTCTCACGCGAGCAGTATCTGCAAGTGGGCGGCGAAGTCGCCAGGGCAATTGTCCAAGGCCGCTCGTATCAGACCGAAGTTCAGATGCGAAGGGCCGACGACCAGCTGATCTGGGTGTCGCTGTCGGGTCAGGCCGTCGGTCTTGGAGAGTTGAGTCAGGGTACGGTATGGACCGTGCTCGACATCACCGAGCGCAAGCGGGCGGAAGAAGATATCCGCGCTGCATTGGAGCAACAAAAGGAACTGAACGATCTTCGCAGCCGTTTCGTTGCCATGACCAGCCACGAGTTTCGAACGCCATTGGCCACCATCCTGTCCTCTGCCGAGCTTCTGCGGTTTTATGGCGACCGCATTGTGGGTGCAGAGCGCCTCGAGATTATCCAAAGCATCGAGAGCAGCGTTCATCGCATGACCAGCATGCTGGACCGCATTCTGGTACTGGGTAAAGCCGAAGCGCAGATGCTGGAGTTCAACCCGCAGCCGCTGGATGTGATTGCCATTTTGGGCGGACTTGTTCAGGAAGCCGGTGACCAGGCACCCCAGCGCAGCTGCCACCTCAAGACCGACTTCCCCCCGGACCTGGGTCTGGCCATGCTGGACGACAAATTATTGCGCCACATCTTTGGCAATCTTCTGTCCAACGCCATCAAGTATTCGCCCAATGGGGGCACAGTCCGTTTGGCGCTGCGACCTGACGAAGCGCATATGGAATTTGTGGTGTCCGACCAGGGTATTGGCATCCCGGTTGCGGAGCAGGCACATTTGTTTTCGTCCTTTCACCGTGCCAGCAACGTAGGCGACATCAAGGGCACCGGTTTGGGCCTGGCCATCGTGAAAAACGCCGTGGAAATGCATGGTGGCACCATTGCGGTAAACAGCGAGCCCGGAGCTGGAACCACGCTCACCATACGCCTGCCTTTCCAGCGGGTCAGCCCTGGATGAAAACGGTGTCAGGGCTGCATTGCCGCTTGATGGTGTGGCTTCTTGCAGCCCTGACAGCTTGGTTGGTGGCCCATGGTGCCGTAGCGGCCGAGGGTGTCGGGTCTTCATTCACGACGACACCAGGCGTAGTCGAAATTCTGCGCGCCGACAAGCAAAAGTCACTTTCAGCCTCACTCTATGTTCTTGAGGACGCAAGCAAAGGACTCAGCGACAGCCAAGCCCTGGCACAGTTCGAGGCAGGGCAGTTTGCACCTGGCACATTGCGCGGCCAGTCTGACAACAACTTCGGAATGAGCACATCGGCGTACTGGCTTGCGGTTCGCTTGCAAGCGGCGCGCGACGCCCCGACTGACTGGTTGCTGGAAGTGGCCTACCCTCCACTGGACCAGGTCGACCTTTACACGCGGCTTTCAGACGGCAGCATGCAGCGGCTGAGCAGTGGAGACCTGCTGGACTTTGAACTTCGCCCAGTGGCGCACCGCAACCATGTGTTTCCAGTCAGTCTTGCCCCGGGCGCACAAGTTACTTTGATGCTCCGGCTGGAATCCCAGGGAACACTTGCTGCGCCCGTCAAGCTATGGCAACCTGCCGAGTTTGCGACGCACAGCCAGCGTGAATACGCTCTGCTGAGTCTGTACTTCGGTCTGCTGGGTGGCCTTTTGGGCTACAACCTGCTTCTGTACTTCTCGGTAAAAGACCGGGTCTACCTTATCTATGTGGGGTTTGTAGCTTGGTTGGCCATGACCGAGGCCGCGCTGACGGGATTGGGAATACAGTTTGTCTGGCCGACGCTCAATTGGTGGAACAGCATCTTGCCGCCGTTTGGTATGGCAGTATCGTCTGGTTTTGCCATCGCTTTTGCAAGGGTCTTTCTGTCCAGCCGGGTATTGATGCCGCGCACCGACAAGGTTCTGCTGGGGTTGATCGTTTTTTGCGGGCTGACCTGTCTGGCGGCCCTGACCTTGCCCTATTCGCTCGCCTCTCGCATGGTCACCGCCTTGGCCGCAGCAGCGGTCATCACTCTGGTCACGGCGGGCGTGTTGGCGGTCAGATCCCGTCATCCTGGGGCACGTATTTTTCTGGCCGCCTGGTCAGTATTGCTGCTGGGTGTAGCTGTGCTGGGCTTGCACAACAACGGTTTGGTGCCGTCGAATCTCCTCACTGCCAATTTTCTGCTGATTGGGTCAGCGCTGGAAATGCTGCTGCTGTCTTTTGCGCTGGCCGACCGCATTAACCAAGCGCGCGCAGAAAAAGACCTGGCGCTGGCCCGCAATCAGGCACAGCAAGAATTGCTGGTTGAACTACAGCGTTCACAGCGCCAGTTACAGGAAACCTCTTCGGAACGTGAGGCCATACTCAATAACGCGCTTATGGGCATAGTCCTCTCCGTGGCACGCAATCACCAGTGGGTGAATGAAAAGTTTGCCCAGATGATGGGGTTCAGGCGCGATGAGCTGATAGGCAGATCATCGCGATATATACATCCTGACGATGAAAGCTGGGAGAGGTTTGGACGGGTGGCGCGAGCGAGTTTGATTGAGACCAACGCTTACGACACCGAGCTGCAACTGCAGCGCAGTAACGGGGAGCGGTTTTGGGTGGTGATGGCGGGCAGTTGCCTCACACCCAAGGACCCGAACTCTGGGGTGATCTGGACTTTTCTGGATATCA
>CAJBMJ010000277.1 GCA_903954045.1 uncultured beta proteobacterium
CGGTCTGGCATCGGTTCCGATGTTTTTGCTGGTGCCGCAAGTGACCCTCAATAAAAAGCTCGACGTGGCGCAGGCCGGGCAGCACTGGGTGAATCGCTTACCCAGTTTGGTGACGCAAGCCTGGCCAGAGGACAACAAACCATGACCCGACGCGAACAGGTTCTGCAGGCATTGTTCGAACAACTTTCAACCTTGCCCATCACACTGAAACGCAACGACTCGCTGCCCGAACGTGTGCCGACTGACGGCCTGCTGATTCTGCGTGACGGTGAAATGGGCGAGCCTGAAATTCTGCTGTCGCCATTGACTTACGTTTGGGAGCACGAAGCGCACATTGAAGTCTTCGTGGCAACACCTGCGGCAGCGGAGCGAGATCGGCAAATGGATGCGCTGCTCGCCCAGTTGGGAGCACTGATTAAAGCCAATCCGACTTTGGGTGGTGTGGTCGAGCACACCATGGTTGTGGCCCCGAAATTCGAAGACATCGCCCCGGAAGGCGCAGCGGCAATCCGTGCCTGTGTCGTCCCGGTACTGCTGAACTACACCAGTTCCGGTCCATTGGACTGAATGAACAAAGCCTGCCCACTTTCAACAAGGAGAATCAAATGGCCCGTGCCTATGGCGCGAATGCGACTTTATTGGCCGCGTTCGAGCAAACCTATGGTGTCTCACCCGACCCCGCAGTCGACGACTTCTGGAAACTTCCGTTCATCTCTACCTCGCTGGGCTCTGAACAGGGCCTGACCCCCAACGATCTGATCGGCATGGGGCGCGATCCCAGCGCGCCAATTCGCGATGTAATCAAGGTCGAGGGCGATATGGTCGTTCCGGTCGATTTGCGCTATTTCGGTCTTTGGCTCAAAGCCTTATTTGGCAACCCCGTTGGCACACCACAAACCACGGGCGGGGCAGCGGTCACCCACACATTTGTCTCTGGCGGTGCCAGTCTGCCCAGCCTGACGCTGGAAACGGGTCTGCCTGATATCCCCGCGTGGTTTGTCGCCTCCGGAGTGATGGTCAATTCTCTGCAAATCAAGTTTGCCCGATCCGGTGCCGCCAATGCCACGGTCGGCCTGGTCGCGCAGGGCGAGCTGCGGCGCAGCAGTCCCGTCGCACCCAGTCCGGCCACTCGAGAATTTTTGCGCTTTAACCAGTTCCAGGGCGCTATCGAAAAAGAGGGTCAGCCTCTTGGCAATGTGGTTTCGGCCCAGCTGACGTACTCGAACAATCTGGAGCGTATCGAAACCATTCGCTCGGACGGCAAGATCGACGGTGCTGACCCTACTGTGGCCAGCCTTACCGGCAATCTGGAAATGCGCTTTGCCGACACCACGCTGATAGATGCGGCCACCGATGGTCAGCCCATCGAACTCAGTTTTAGCTATGTCATTTCTGCTGATCGTCGCATCACCTTCACCGCCCATGAGGTCTATCTGCCCAAGCCCAAGCTATCCATCTCAGGGCCCGGTGGCATTCAAGCCACCTTTGACTGGCAGGCCGCCAAAAACGCGTCGCGCGACCGGATGTTGACAGTCACGCTGATTAACGACATTGCCTCTTACTGAGCCTGCACCTGCTAAATCACTCTCACGGAAATCCAACATGCTTAAACTCAATCTGAAACGCGAACCCTACTGGCTAGAACTTGCCCACGGCGTACGGGTGCACGTAAAACCAGCCACCACCGCGCTGGTCATGGCCGCCCGCCATGCAGCGGCGGAAATTGA
>CAJBMJ010000278.1 GCA_903954045.1 uncultured beta proteobacterium
GAACGGGTCACGCCCCACACTGCGCAGCCATTCAGCCCGTGCTTCGTCCACCGGGTCGCTCGGTGGGGCAAAGGGGAGCTTGGCGATAAACACCGTTTCACACAAGGCACCCGGCAAATCCAGGCCTTCGCCAAAGGACTGCAGCCCAAACAGCACCGAAGGCATTCCACTTTCCACCCGCTGGGCATGGGCCGCGAGCAGGCGGGTGCGGCTTTGTGTGCCCTGCACCAGCACCATGTCCATCAGATGACCAGGCACTGCTTCGGTGGCAGCACGCATCTGGATGCGGGACGTAAACAGCACCAATGCGCCGCGCTTTACTTGTTCCATATCCTGCATCAGCGCGGCCACCATTTCGGCGGTGTAGGCATCGGCGTTCTTGGGGTCGGTGCGGGTGTGCACTACCGTCAGGCTGCCTTGTGTTCTGTAGTTGAACGGGCTGCTCACCTCCAGCGCGGTGACTGCCGGGTTGTTGGATAGCCCGGCTTCTTTCAAAAAGTAATCAAAACTCCCGCAACTGGTCAATGACGCACTGGTCACCACTGCACCACGCACCTGGCTCCACAAAAATTGCCGCAGCAAATCGCCGGGCACGATGGGGCAGGCGTGGGCCGTCATGGTCAGGTAGCCGTTCTCACTTTCGGCTTGCAGCCACTTGGCCAGGGGCTGCTCACCGTGCTCGAGTAGCAGGTTGCTGGTGGCAACCAGCGCGCCCAACCGGGGTGACAGCCCCCCCAACTGTGCATACAGCTGGGCACATAGCGCTGCCTGCGAAGGATCTTCCTTGGCCAATGCCTTCACATCCACGCCCAAAGCCTCCAGCACTTTGGCCAGGCCAGTGGCCTGCAGCTGAATCTGGGTCACTGGTTCGGTCAGGGCTTCGGGCAAGACCCCGTTGGCAAACCTCAGCGTGCCGTCATTTCCCTCGCCACGCGCGTTTTTGCCGGTTTGGGCCCACACCATGTCCATGGCCATCCGTGCCAAGCCCGTTAGTGCTGCCTTGAGTTGGCTGGTAATGGTCTGTACATCTTCACCCAGATGCAGCGCCAGTTTGCCTGCCACGTCAACCATGGTTTTTGGCAATTTGTCGAGCCAGCGCAAGTTGCTCAGATCCATGGCGCTGGAGAACTGATCCAAAGCCACGGCGGGCAGGTGGTGGCCTTCGTCAAATATCACCAGGCAGTTGTCCAGATCTGGCAATGTTTTCATGCCCAGGCTGGCCAGCACCAGATCATGGTTGGCAACGATGACGTTGCTCTCCGCCAGCAGGGTGCGGGCGTTGTAGTAACTGCAGTCTTTGTAACGGGGGCAGTGGCGGGCGGTGCAGGTGTGGCGCTCAGCTGCCACTGCGGACCAGTCGCGCGGGTCGGGCTGGTCCGCTAGCGTGTCGCGGTCACCATCCCAGCTGGCAATTGCCAGTTTGTGGGCCATCGATTCATACAACTGCGTTCGGCGCTCTTCGATGGCTTCCTTTGATAGGGCAGAAACCCTGGGCTGCGGCAGGTCTTCGTCGAACAGGTCTTCCTCGGCGGCGCCGCTGCCCACCAGCCGCTCCAGCTTGAGTTTGCACACATAGCGCCCGCGCCCCTTGGCCAGGGCATAGGCAAAGGGTTGCTCCATGCTGCGTGCCAGTGCGGGCAGGTCTTTGGTCATCAGTTGTTCTTGCAGGGCGACCGTGGCCGTGGAGATCAGCACCCGGGTTTTGCGCTCTAGCGCCATGGCGATGGCGGTGCTGGCATAGGCGGCACTTTTGCCCACGCCTGTACCGGCCTGGATCACTGCAATCGCCTTAGTCGGGTTGGCCTGTTCACCGAGGTCTGCCTGGGCCAGGTTTTGCGCGATGCACTCGGCCATTTCTTTCTGACCGGAACGTGCCCTGAAGCCTGCCGTGCTCTGCACCACCCGCTCGAAGGCTGCCAGCGCATGCTGGGAAAGGTGCTGGGCGATGGGGTCGGTAAGGGTCACAATTTTGGTCGGACAAGGGAAGGGAAAGAGGGGGCAATATACCCGTCGACGTTGTCGGCAGTCTGCAACGACCGTCGACTATCATGCATTCCATGAATTTTTACCGCCTGACCCACAGCATCGTGACGCGGATCATTTTGCTGGGCGTTGTGATTGTTCTGTTTGGTGCGGTAGTTCGGTATGTGCTTCTCAGCCAGTATTTGCGGGAGGATCTGGGGCGTATCGTGGCTACCCAGCAGGTCGCATTGGCCGAGTATGTGGCTGCAGATCTGGAAGCCAAACTGCTTTCCAGGCGCACCATGCTGGGGCAAATGGCGGCAACGCTTCCGATGGATTTACTCAAACGACCCAAGGAATTGCGCCAATGGCTGGGTGACCGGTTTGCACTGCAGCCCCTGTTTTCTGAAGGAATGTTCGTTACGGATATCCAAGGCCTTCCCCTGGCAGATTTTCCTCAGCGCCCTGGGCGCATCGGAGTGACCTATGCTGACCGTGACTACATTCAGAGCGCGCTTCAGGGAAAACAGATGTTTGGCAAGCCCGTTGTGGGCAGGGTAGCCAAAGAGCCCATATTGCCCCTGGCGTCACCCATCAAGGATGCATCGGGCGCTGTGGTTGCAGTTCTGGTGGGAGTCACGGGGCTGGATGAGCCGGGTTTCCTGACCTTGCCCAAGCCCAATGCCTTGGGTGAGGGAAGCAGCTTTTTGCTGATATCACCCCAGGATCGATTCTTTATTGCGGCTTCTGAAGAGGATTGGGCACTCAAGCCCACGCCCCCCGAAGGAGTCAATCTCTTGCATGACCGTGCAATGGCGGGCTACCGCGGAAGCGGGGTGACCGTCAGTGCCGAAGGTCGTGAAGAAATTGCGGGTATTGCTTCGGTGCCCAGCACGGGATGGTTTGTGGTGTCCCGGCTCCCCACCGCGCAAGCACTGGCCTCGGTGTCGCGGGCGCAGAGTTATGTAGCGAAAAACAGTGTGGTGGTGCTGCTGGCGTTTTTGCTGCTGTCTACGGCCTTTTTCTGGCATGTGTTCAGACCCTTGCTTCACGCAGCTGACCGGGCTGACCGCATGACCAAAGGCGAGTTGCCGTTGGAGCCCCTGCCGGTTCACCGCGACGACGAAGTGGGGCATCTGACCCAGGCCTTCAATCGTTTGCTGGGCAAATTGCAGATGCATCAGTCGCAACTGGAGCTGGCGGCCCACCACGACCCCCTGACCGGCCTGCCCAACCGGATATTGCTGGCAGACCGACTGACGCAGACCCTGGCGCGAGCGCACCGCAATGGTTTGTCGCTGGCCGTGCTATATCTGGACCTGGATGGTTTCAAACCCATCAACGATACGTTGGGACACAACATTGGTGATTTGGCCCTGAGTGAAGTGGCCAGACGGCTCGCGTCCACGGTGCGTGAGTCCGATACGCTGGCCCGCATTGGCGGGGACGAATTCATGATCGTGATGGGCGAACTTGAGGCTGATTCCTTGTCCGCAGAACTGTCGGCGCAGGCCGTGGCTGAGAAATGCCTGGAAGTCTTTGCAACGCCCTTCACGCTGGATGGCGTAGAGCGTTCGCTGGGCGTATCGATCGGTGTGTCGGTGGGTGACGGTGCATGTTCGCCGGATGACCTTCGGAAATCTGCGGATGAGGCCATGTACCAGGCCAAGCATGCAGGTGGGCAGCGATTGGTCGTGGTGCAGTGCCCCATGAGCATGGCCTCTGTATAAACTTCACCCGCCGATTGGTTTGTAGCACTTCCCCGTTCTGAGAAAGGCATTCATGCAAAAACTCCAACGTGGCTTCACTTTGCTGGAGCTGATGATCGTCACGGCCATTGTTGGCATCCTGGCTGCTGTGGCGGTTCCTTCGTACCAGTCCTATGTCTACCGTGCCAAGGCAGCAGAAATCATTTTGGTGATGGACAAGATTCACACGGTGCTCGCCGGATTGCAGGCGGAGACAGGTGCAACCCTTGGAAAACCGATCCACATTGAGCCCAATTTGGCTGATTACAGGAACCCGGCCGCCAGCGCTCTCCTTTACTGCGTCCGTCCGCCTACGGGCGGCAGTTGCCCTGAACTAAAACCTCTGCCAGGGTTGACACATGGTGAAACGGATATTGCGCATTTAGGAATCAATCTGAATATTTACTCTGGAACCGATCCTTTCAACCACGAAGCCGGACAGTACAGGGTGTCGGTCAGTGAAAACAACAGTTTGACTCAAAACAGCCCTGCATTGCGCGTGACCGCACAGCAAACCATTTTGGCGGTACACGCCATTATGAAGCCCCATACCTACAAAGACAGGATCGACATCAACAAGTCATTCTCCACCACTGCCCTGTACATGAACATGAGCGGAGCCAAACCATGAGCGACTCCAACAACAACCTGGGTGAGTTGATCGAATCCACTCGACAGGATGCGCAAGCGCAGCAGGCCGAGGCTGATGCAAAACTCAATAGCGTTGCAAGCCAACCCCGCGGCAAACAAATGCTGACTGCGGTTCTCATGGTGGTGTTTGCTGTGGTGCTGTTCTACCAGTACCCCCGTTTTGCGGAACCCTACACCTGGCCGGACCCTGCTACCAACTCAGGTGCTGCGGAAGGTGTGCTCATTGAGGTGGTGGGGCTTGTCGAGTCCTATCGCATCTCGCAAGGGCGCTACCCTGACACACTGAGCCAGATAGCCATACCGGCAGGTTTGTCGGCATTGATTACGGACTCTGTGCTGTTGTACAAGCCCGGCGAGCAGTCCTACAAGCTGGATTGGACACTCGCGCACTGGCACGCAAGCTACGACAGCCAGACCGAGAAAGTCAGCGTTACGCCTTCTGGCAAGCAGTGATAGGTAACTGATGAATTCAGGCAAACACTGGTTACTGGAGGCCGCACTTCTTGGCCACCCGGAAGTGGCCCTAGCCGCCGATCTGGCCATTGCACCGAATCTGAGCGATGCCTGGGCGCAGGTGTGTGGGCTGTTTCATATCAGCGCAGCTGACCTGGCGGCTCTGGTAGCCAAAGCGCATGGTTTGGAGCAAGGTAGCCTGAAGCGATTTCAGCCGGGGGAGGGCAGTTGTCTGCCCGAGCGCATGTGCCGCGAATTGCAGCTGGTTCCGTTGTGGCACGAGCGCGATCTGGCCTGCATTGCAGTGTCCGACCCTCGGCTCACCCAGGACCAGAGCAGGCAGTTGAGCTTTGCGGCCAAACGGCCTGTTGAACTGGTCGTGCTGGATCCGCAGTCCATTGATACCTGCCAGACACGCCTGTTTGCCCAGCCCCAACGCAGCGGGAATGTGAAAACCCAGGTGATAGACCTTTTAGATAAAGGTTCGCTGGAATCCCAGAGCAGCAACGTCAAGCTGGTGGGCGCCATATTCAAATCGGCTGTAGATCAGAATGCCTCCGACATCCACATTCACCCGTTTGTCGGTGGCGGGGCGATCCGGTTTCGTGTTGACGGTGTGATGCGGCGCATTGCCACGCTGCCGATAGAGTCATTGGAGTCCATCGCTCGCTACCTCAAGACGCATGCCGGGCTGGAGCCCAACCCACTCAAGCCGCAAGACGGACGGTTGCGCCTCAAATACGGGCAGCGCGAGATTGATGTGCGTTTGTCAATTTTGCCGGTCTACGACGGCGACCGCATTGTTTGCCGCCTGCTGGACCAAAGCCGCAACTTCTCTTTGCAACACAGTCGCTTTTCTGCGGCAGACCAGCAGGCCTTGCGCCGACTGGTGGGGCAGAGTGCTGGCATTGTTCTGCTGACCGGCCCCACGGGGTCTGGCAAAACCTCTACGCTGTATGCACTGCTGACCGAACTCAACGGGGTGGACGTCAACATCATGACGATTGAAGACCCGGTGGAATACGTGCTGCCGGGTATTTCACAGGTGCAGGTCAATGACAAGCAGGGCCTGTCCTTTGCAGACACACTGCGCTCCATCCTGCGCCAAGACCCGGATGTGGTGCTAGTAGGCGAAATTCGTGACGAAGAAACTGCCAGAATTGCCCTGCAGGCCTCATTAACCGGGCATCTGGTGCTATCAACTTTGCACACCAATGATGCCTTGGGTGCCATTCCGCGCCTGCTGGATTTGAGTCTGGATGCCAGTGTGCTGGCCGATGCACTCATTGGTGTGGTGTCGCAGCGCCTGGTGCGTGGCCTGTGCGAAGACTGCCGCCAGCCGCGCAGCGCGCCCACGTCGGCCAGCGAAGATGAATTCAAGCGCATTACCGGCGAGTACCCTGCCTATCGGCCCGTGGGTTGCGAGAAATGCGGCTACACAGGTTTCAAGGGGCGATTGCCCATCATCGAGTACGTGGAAATGGGCCCGAACCTGCGCCAGGCGCTGCTGACCGGTGGCCGAAGCCTGGCCACGCTGCAAGACGCAGTGCGGGGTCATCGCCGCTCCATGGCTGCCAGTGCAAAAGCATGGATTGTGTCTGGCCAGACCACGCCTCTGGAAGTGCAAAAAATACTGGGCCTGAAGTTCTGGACAGAATTGGCCCAGGAACACGGCAAGGACGTGGGGGCTCTGAATTTCTCCGTGAGCGAGGGGCAAGCCGACAAGCGCATGAAGTTGCTATTGATATCTGGTGATGCCGGGCTTGCAAAGCAGCTGGGTTCGGCGCTGCCCTATGGGGTGGAGCACGTTGGGGACGAAACAGCGGCACTGCAGCGCATCGAAAAACTGGGTGACGTCATGGCACTGGTCATTGACAGCGGCTTGTGCACTGGCACGCCAGTGGCGTGGATGGTAGCGCTGCGCACCGCCCTGGCCAGCACAGGTTTGCCAGTCCTGTTTGTTGTTCGCGAAGGCACAGAAACCCTGCAAATGCTGCTGGAACGCTATGGCGCGCAGTTTGTGAAGTTGGATGAAATACAGACAGCAGCGCTGCCAGCTGCATTCAACCGATTGCTGCAGGGCGCCAACCCATGAAGCGGCTTAGGCTTTGGGCGTTCATCTGGATTTTCTTCACGGGGGCCAGTACCGGGTGGGCGCAGGTGCCCAAAGGATTTGACAAAACCTTGTCATTGCAGGGAATCCAGTTTCGTATGACCAGCGCCAATCAGGGCTCCGTCAACACCCTGAAAATTGTTGCATCCGGGCGTTTGAGCCGCAAGGTCACGCTCCAGAGTGAGGTGGATGGAACGGTGACCGGTGCCGAGGTGGCTGATCTGGATGGGAACGGCTGGCCCGAAATTTACGTCTATGTCACCTCATCAGGCAGCGGTTCTTTTGGAAGTGTGGTGGCACATGCCGTGAACCGTGGCAAGTCAATCACCCCTATCTTCCTGCCGGATTTGACTGATGACCCCGCGGCGTCTCAGGGGTATTTGGGGCATGATCGGTTTGCAGTTGAAGGCCAAAAGCTCGTGCGGCGTTTTCCGGTGTATTTGCCCGGTGACTCCAACGCGGCGCCCACCGGGGGTGAGCGGCAATTGCACTACCAGCTGGTGGCGGGTGAAGCAAGCTGGCAACTCAAGACGACTGCAACCTAAACTTCAACTCTGGACGGTGTAGTGGCCAAGAGCTTCCAGCGCCTGTAGTTCAAACTGGCTGGCGAAGCGCAGAGCTCTTCCGCCTATGGGATCGATGAATTCAATCGCCCGTGCCAGCAGTTGCAGCGGTTTGCTGTAGTCGCAAGCGCCCTCGGGGGTGAGCGTGGGGTAAATGCCATCATTGACGATGGGCAAACCCAGTGCAGCCATGTGTACCCGCAATTGATGTCTTTGCCCGGTGACGGGTTTGAGGCGATATCGGGCTAAGCCGCCTGATTGTTCTTCGGGAACAATCTCAGTGAGTGCGTTGGGCGGGCCTTCCACTTCGCGCTGCTGCATGAAATGGGTGTCGGGCACGATGCGGCTTTCGCGGCGCACGGGCCATGGCAAATCCGGGTTCCATGGCGCAATACAGGCATAGGTTTTGTTCACCTGACGCTCCCGAAATAGCGCATGGTAGGCGCCCCGACTGGCTGGATTGACCGAGAACAACACCAGTCCGGCTGTGTCACGGTCTATGCGGTGGATTGGAGACAGGTTTTGAAGACCCAGGCGATTTTTCAGGCGTACCAACAATGTCTCTTGCAGGTATTTTCCTGAAGGTATGACTGGCAGGAAGTGCGGTTTATCAACAACCAGCAAATGTTCGTTTTGCCAGAGAACCTCTTCCTGGAACGGGATGGCCGGTTCGTTTTCCACTGCGCGGTAGTAGTAGACGCGTAAACCGGCACGGTACAGGCTATGGGCGGTAAGGCGCTGGCCGCCTTCCATCAGCACATCACCGTCCTCCATGCGCTGTGCCCAGATGTGTGCAGCAACGCCAGGAAATCTGTGTGGCAAAAACTCTGCAATCGTGTTCCACGGTCCGGGAGGCAGCACGACGCAACTGGGGTTCACCCCATGGCGAGGTGCAAGTGGAGGAACGCGCTCTGAGGTCAAGGTAGCGTCACACGCGCTCGAACACCAGGTCCCACACCCCGTGGCCCAGCTTGATGCCACGGTTTTCAAACTTGGTCAGTGGCCGGTAGTGGGGTTTGGGCGCATAGCCCAAGAGCTCCGGATGGGTGGCTAGCGCGCGGTTGCGCAGCAAAGGTTCGGCCGTAAGCACTTCCAGAATCTGCTCGGCATAGGGTTGCCAGTCGGTGGCACAGTGGATATAGGCACCAGGCTTCAGGCGGGCCGCCAGTTTGGCGATCAGGGGGGACTGAATCAGGCGGCGCTTGTTGTGTTTGGTTTTGTGCCATGGGTCGGGGAAAAAAATGTGCACACCGTCCAGACTTTGCAGCGGCAGCATATGGTCTATCACCTCCACCGCGTCGTGCGCACAAATGCGGATGTTGCTGATCTGGCCCTCGCCAATGCGTTTGAGCAGCGCGCCCACTCCGGGTTCGTGCACCTCGCAGCACAAAAAGTGGGTGTCTGGCAGAGTTTGGGCAATTTTGGCGGTGGCCTCACCCATGCCAAAGCCGATTTCCAGCACGACGGCCGATTTTTTAGCATCATTTTGGCCGCTAGCCCTCGTATCTCTTGCAAAGACTGCTTCCAAATCAATAGCGGATTTCTGGTAAGGAAGCAAATACTGCGGTCCCAAATCCTCAAACGCTTTCGCCTGTCCTGCCGTGGTGCGGCCCGCGCGCTTCACAAAGCTCTTGATGGTGCGCAAAAAGGGCTTGGCGCTTTCGGCTGTGGTCTCGGGGGCGGCTTCTGGTGCTGAGTTCATGGGGTGTAGCGTTTGGGTGTGGCCTGCATTGTAGGGAGGCGATGGTGCAGACCGACCCCGACGGTTTTCATGCTTCAATTCCGTTAGACATCCCAACGCCGACCATGACTTCAACTGACTCCCCCGTATTGATCCACGAGAAAAGCGAGGGCGTTGTCACGCTCACGCTCAATCGGCCCGAAAAGCGCAACGCCATCAACAACGCTATGGCCCGTTCATTGCTGTCTGCGCTGGCGCAGGCAGACGCCCAGGACGACGTTCGTGCCGTGCTGCTGCGGGGCAACGGTCTGGCCTTTTGTGCGGGCCGGGACGTGAGCGAGCCGCCCACCGAAGACGATCTGGAGCTGACCCAGCAGGTGGCGCGAGCCATCGTGCAGTGCCGAAAGCCCGTGGTGGCTGCCGTCCATGGCTGGGTTGTGGGTGCGGGATTGGAGTGGATGCTGGACGCGGATGTAGTGATAGCCGCGGACACTGCACGTTTCAAGCTGCCCGAGGCGTCATTGGGCGTGTTTGTGACGGGCGGCATCAGTGCGGTTCTTCCGGCAATCGCTGGGCTTTCGAGAGCAAAGGCGATGATGCTATTGGGGGAGCCGTTCTCAGCGCAACAGGCTCTGGATTGGGGCATTGTCTGGCGCGTGGTGCCGCAGAGCAGTCTGGCACAACAGTCTATGGACTGTGCGCAACAACTTGCCGCTCTGTCGCCATCCGTTGCGGCGCACTTCAAGCGGGTCATCAATGGTTTAGGCTTGCCTGAGTTCGAGCGCGCGATTCAGATGGAATCTGATGCGCAGCGTGCGCTGATGGCCCTCACTAACGGGGCGCAATAGCTTCTGTGGTGCTCCATTGCGCGCGCCATTCCTGAGTCCATATCGCCAGGGCTTGTGACATGGTGTTAGCAGTAGCGGCTGTCAGTCCCAAGGTCTGGGCGGCCAATGAAAGCGCCTCCAAAGCAGCTTGCGGTGTGTCAGTTTCCAGCGCTTGCGCCCCGTTTTGTTTGGACAGCTTCTCCCCGTTCGCACCCAAAACCAAAGGCGTGTGCAGGTAGTGTGGGGTAGGCAGCTCCAATGCGCCTTGCAACAAGATCTGGCGTGCGGTGTTGTCGGCCAGGTCTTCGCCACGCACTACATGGGTGATGCCTTGCTCCGCATCGTCCACCACCACCGCCAGCTGGTAGGCGAACAGTCCATCCGCACGTAGCAGGACAAAATCGCCTACTTCCTGCGGAACATCCTGTGTCTGAGAGCCGAGACGGCGATCGGTCCAGCACACTCTGGGTGAGGTTATCGCTACTGAATTCATAGCTTCCTGTGCATATTGGGCGGGCGCTACAGGCAGTTTCTCTTGAGTAACGGCAGTGTTTAAGCGCCAGGCGCGGGTGGGCTTGCCGTGCAATCCTTCTCTGCAGGTCCTTGGGTAAACCATTTCCCCATTGCGGGGCTTACCCATGCCAGAGGCTTGCAGGACGGACTCAATGTCTTTGCGTGAGCAGCCACAGGGATAGGCCAGTCCCGCAGAGGTCAGCCGGTCCAAGGCCAGCTGGTAGAGCGCAGTGCGCCGGCTTTGCCACACAGGCGGTTCGTCAGGCAGCAGACCGCAATCTGCCAGCTGCTGAAGGATTCGTCGGTCAGCGCCGGGTACACAGCGGGGCATGTCTACGTCTTCCACCCGAACCAGCCAGGTGCCGCCATGGGAGCGTGCATCAAGCCAGCTGGCCAGCGCCGCCACCAGTGAGCCCGCGTGCAGTAGGCCGGTCGGGGAAGGGGCAAAGCGCCCCCGATATGGGCTTTCGCTCAAAGCGGCATGCCCTTCACGCCATGTGCAGCGCCAGTTCCAGTCCGGAGACGAAGGCGTCTTCCACTCGGTGGCCCAGGCACCAGTCACCGCAGACGCCAATGCCCGCCTTGGCATCCCACAGGTGGCTTTGGCCCAGCGC
>CAJBMJ010000279.1 GCA_903954045.1 uncultured beta proteobacterium
CCCCGCCCGCTTTGCGGGCTCCTCCTGTACCTGCGCAGAACGCTCTGCAGCCAAGCGTCCATGTGGATCGCTGTTGGCCTGCTTGGCTGTCTGGTTTTGGTTCAGCTTCAATGACGCGAGCGCCTGAAACGCCCCCCTAGCTTGCTTGCCAAGTTCTGCTTTCAGTGCACCCAGATTGCGACCATGGCCCAGCTGCCGTCCGTGTTCGTCCACCACCCGAAAATTCATGAAATAGTGGGGTGTGAGCATGTCCACCTTAATGTCGGCCCGTACGATGTCCAGCGAGGTGGCTTCGCGCACCAGCTTCAGAACGGCATCGACCAGGCTGCCAGAGCCAAACTTTTCGGTCGCATTGAGCGATTCTGCGAATTTGGTGGCGGTGTCGGGCAGTGGCACCAATCTGGAACGCGGGCGTTGGTGCAAGGTCTTGAGCAAGGCCTGCACTTTCTCTTTGAGCATACCGGGCACCAGCCATTCGCAGCGCTCCTCGTTCACCTGGTTCAACACAAACAGCGGCACCGTAACGGTAAGCCCATCGCGTGCATCGCCAGGTTCGTGCAAATAGGTGACGGCGCAGTCCACGCCGCCCAGACGAATGTTTTTAGGGAACGATGCAGTGGTTATGCCAGCCGCCTCATGGCGCATTAGCTCTTCACGAGTCAGGCGTAGCAGCGTGCTCTCAACGGGGCTCGTTGACAGGGCGTTCTGCGTAGGTAAAGGAGGAGCCCGCAAAGCGGGCGGGGGACACGAAGCAGAACGTCCTGTCAACGAGCCCCCACCCTTGTACTGCGGCTTTTTTGACTCTTCTCTATACCACCGCTCCAGGCTGTAGCCGCTACACACATCGGCAGGCAACTGCTGGTCGTAAAAAGCGTAAATTAACTCGTCATCCACCAGCACGTCTTGCCGCCGGGCCTTGTGCTCCAGGTCCTCGACCTGCTTGATGAGCTTGTGGTTGGCGGCCAGAAACGGCAGCGTGGTTTCCCATTCACCATTGACCAGGGCCTCGCGGATAAATATCTCGCGTGCACCGGGCATGTCCACCCGGCTGTAGTTCACCCTGCGGCCACTGTAGACCACGATGCCATACAGCGTGGCGCGCTCCAGCGCCATGACTTCAGCCGCTTTCTTTTCCCAATGCGGGTCCAACAACTGCTTTTTCAACAGGTGTCCGCCTACCTGCTCCAGCCACTGAGGATCCATGTTGGCAATGCCGCGACCAAATAGCCGGGTGGTTTCCACCAGTTCGGAAGCCACAATCCACTTGCCCGGCTTCTTGGTGAGGTGCGCCCCTGGATGGGGATAAAACTTGATGGACCGCGCGCCCAGGTATTCACCGCTCTGCCCCTCTTCGAGCTTGCAGCCAATATTGCCCAGCAAGCCTGCGAGCATGGACAAGTGCAGTTGTTCGTAGCTGGCGGGTTTGGTGTTGAGCCGCCATTTGTGCTCGGCCACAACGGTATGAAGCTGGCTGTAAATGTCTTTCCACTCACGCACGCGGCGGATGTTGACGAAGTTCTGGCGCAGTAGTTGTTCGTATTGGCGGTTACTGAGTTTGTGCGATGGCGTTGGCGCTGAGAGTTGGGATGGCCGGGCGTTCTGTGCAGGTAAAGGAGGAGCCCGCAAAGCGGGCGGGGGACACGGAGCAGAACGCTCGACCATCCCATCTCCCGGCAACGCAGGAGCCCCACCCCGCGCATCATGTATCCACTTCCAGAGTTTCAAATAACCAGTGAATTCGCTTTTCTCATCATCAAACTTGCGGTGCGCCTGGTCTGCTTGCTGCTGGGCCTCCATCGGCCGATCACGAACGTCTTGCACGCTCAGGGCGCTCGCAATCACCAGTGCCTCGTCCAGCGCCTCGCGGTTTCTGGCTTCCAGCAACATGCGCCCCACACGCGGGTCGAGCGGCAGCTTGGAGAGTTCACGCCCAAGTGGCGTCAGCTCATTGGCATCGTCTACCGCGCCCAACTCGTTGAGTAGCTGGTAACCGTCTGCAATGGCCCGACCCGAGGGACGCTCCAGGAACGGAAAATCTTCTACCACGCCCAAGTGAAGCGACTTCATACGCAATATGACCCCGGCCAGGGATGAACGCAAGATTTCTGGGTCGGTAAACCGGTCTCGCCCGTCAAAGTCTTTTTGGTCGTACAGGCGCAGGCAGATTCCGTTGGCCACTCGCCCACAGCGCCCTGCGCGCTGGTTGGCGGCGGCCTGGCTGATGGGTTCTACCAGGAGCTGCTCTACTTTACTTCTAAAACTATAGCGCTTCACGCGCGCGGTTCCTGCGTCAATGACGTATCTGATGCCTGGAACCGTCAGTGATGTTTCGGCCACGTTGGTTGCCAGCACCACCCGCCTGCCGGTATGTCCATCAAAAATGCGGTCCTGCTCGGCGGGACTCAGGCGCGCAAACAGCGGCAATACCTCGGCACTTCGCAATACGGGGCTGTGGCTCAGGTGCTTGCGCAGGTGGTCCGCAGCCTCACGAATTTCGCGCTCACCGGGCAGAAAAACCAGAATGTCGCCCTGGTGATGTGGCCCCCACGCTCCTCCGCTATGCGGGTCGCTGCCCCCCGACGGGGCTTCGTCTGGCTTGGGGCGGCCCGGCGCCATACGAGCGTGATTGCCCCACAACTCGTCCACACCATCGGCAATGGCGTTATTCAGGTCGTATTCGCGGCTTTCTTCGAACGGGCGGTAACGCTGCTCCACGGGAAACATGCGCCCTGACACCATGATGACAGGCGCAGGTCCTTTGGCGGACTTGAAATGCTGGGCAAATCGATCAGCGTCAATCGTGGCAGAAGTGACGATGATCTTGAGATCTGGCCTGCGCGGCAATATTTGACGCAAATAGCCCAGCAGGAAATCGATGTTCAGCGAGCGCTCGTGGGCCTCGTCAATAATGATCGTGTCATAGGCTTGCAGCAGAGGATCGGTCTGCGTTTCGGCCAGCAAAATACCGTCGGTCATCAGTTTGACCGAGGCATCCCGGCTGAGCCGGTCCTGAAAACGCACTTTGAAACCCACTACCTCACCCAGCGGAGTCTTCAGTTCTTCCGCAATGCGCTTGGCCACCGAAGACGCTGCAATTCGGCGTGGCTGGGTGTGGCCAATGAGTTTGCCGCGCTGGGCAGGCTTGCCATTGGGCAGTGTGGTGGGGTAATTGCACAGCCCCCGCCCCATGGCCAGCGCAATCTTGGGCAGTTGCGTGGTTTTCCCAGAACCTGTTTCACCGCAGACGATCACCACTTGATGCTTTGCTATGGCGTCCGTGATTTCCTGGCGTTTACCGGAAACAGGAAGGGATTCTGGAAAATCGATTTTCAGGGAACTGGTGGTCAAGGCGCGCACTTCGTAGAGAATCGTGGATTATCCCTGTCCGGCCCAGGCCTTTGCCCATTGCTTCCACCATGACCTCTGTCTTCAATTTCACTTTCGTTCCCTGGTTCAGGTCGGTAGCTCCCTATATCCACAAGTTCCGTAACCAGACTTTTGTGGTGGGCATTGCGGGTGAGGCCATTGCAGCGGGCAAGCTGCCGCATCTGGCGCAGGATCTGGCCATGATCCAGAGCATGGGCGTGAAGATTGTGCTTGTGCACGGGTTCAGGCCGCAGGTCAATGAGCAACTCAAGGCCAAGGGACACACGCCCAGATATTCACACGGCATCCGCATTACCGATGAAGTGGCGCTGGACTGCGCCCAGGAAGCTGCAGGCCAGTTGCGCTATGAGATTGAGGCAGCATTCAGCCAGGGTCTACCCAACACTCCCATGGCCGACTCTACGGTGCGTGTCATTTCCGGCAACTTCATCACCGCGAGACCCGTCGGCATCGTGGACGGCGTGGACTTTCAGCACAGTGGGCTGGTGCGCAAAGTGGATATCGCTGGCATTACCAAGACACTCGATATGGGTGCCATGGTACTGCTGTCACCCTTTGGCTTTTCGCCCACAGGAGAGGCATTCAACCTCACCATGGAGGAAGTAGCAACCTCGGTCGCGACCGCCCTGCAAGCAGACAAACTGATTTTTCTGAGCGAATTGCCGGGCATACGCATGCGCCCCACCGAGCCTGCGGGAGAAGACAACCCCATTGATACTGAGCTGCCCCTGGCAGCTGCTGAGAAGCTCCTCAAAGAGCTACCTGCCGCGAACCACCCTACCGACACGGCTTTCTACCTGCAGCATTGCGTCAAGGCCTGCAAGGAAGGCGTGGAGCGAAGCCACATCATTCCTTATGCCGTGGATGGATCCATTCTGCTGGAGGTTTATGTGCATGATGGCATAGGCACCATGGTGGTGGACGAAAAACTGGAAAGCCTTCGCGAAGCCAATGAGGAAGATGTGGGCGGCATATTGCAGTTGATCGAGCCTTTCGAGCGTGACGGCACGCTGGTCAAACGCAGCCGCACCGAAATCGAACGGGACGCAGGCAACTACACCATCATCGAACACGACGGCGTCATCTTTGCCTGCGCCGCTTTGTATCCCTACCCCGAGGCTAAGACCGCCGAAATGGCGGCCTTGACGGTGTCGCCTGATGTGCAAGGGCAAGGCGACGGCGAACGGGTGCTCAAGCGTGTTGAGCAACGCGCCAAAGCCGCCGGTTTGGAATCCATATTTGTGCTGACCACCCGCACCATGCACTGGTTCATCAAACGAGGCTTTGTGCAGGTGGATCCCGACTGGCTGCCTGAGGCACGCAAGCGTAAATACAACTGGGATCGCAAAAGCCAGGTTCTTGTGAAAAAGTTGCAGGCTTAGCTTTTTTGCAAGGTACAGGCGGCAAATACTTGATTCTTGTCAAACTTGGCCTATTGCCTATGTAACACAATGGTCACAAACAACTCCATCTTTGAGACAAATGGCAAACAAATCCGTCCCCGCTGAAACTCCCCTTACGTCCACAACCACTAGTCCTGTGGCTAAAAAGGCGCCCGTTCGCAGCAGCGCCAAAACGCAAACCGCAACAAAATCGCGCAGCGTTTCTGCGGGCGACACCGCCGGTGCAGGCACGAAAAAAGGCATTGCCAAATTTACCGCTAGTGAGGCTACCAAAGCGGCACAGGTTTCCAAAGAGGTCGCCGTCAAGGACATCCTGTCGCGTCAGAAAAACAAAACTGATGCCCTGCAGGCCATTTTGAAGGGCAGTTCGGCCGACGATGTGGTAGCCATCCAACAGATGCTGCAAGCGGACGGTCGCATCAGCCTCAAAGGCAAAAAGAGCAAGGTCAACCCCGATGAGACGCTGTCCAAGGACTGGCGCACCGGCGGTTACCCGTATGAGAATTTGATGTCGCGCAAGGCCTACGAGGCGCAAAAGTACGCCTTGCAGGTGGAACTTCTTAAATTGCAGGCTTGGGCCAAGGAAAGCGGCCAGAAGATCGTGTTGCTTTTTGAAGGTCGAGACGCCGCAGGCAAGGGCGGAGCGATCAAGCGCTTCATGGAACACCTGAATCCGCGGGGAGCGCGCGTTGTTGCGCTGGAAAAGCCCAGCGATGTGGAGCGTGGTCAATGGTACTTCCAACGCTATGTGCAACATTTGCCCACTGCTGGAGAAATCGTATTGCTGGATCGCTCTTGGTACAACCGCGCTGGCGTGGAGCGCGTCATGGGTTTTTGCAGTGAACACGAATACCAGGAATTCATGCGCCAGACCCCCATGTTTGAGCGCCAGTTGGTGAACAGTGGCGTTCACCTCATCAAGTTCTGGTTCTCGGTCAGCCGTGGTGAGCAGCGCCGGCGCTTCAAAGAGCGCGAGTTGCATCCACTCAAGCAATGGAAGCTCAGTCCGATCGACCTGGCCTCACTGGACAAGTGGGACGACTACACCAAAGCCAAGGAAGCGATGTTTTTCGAAACAGACACTGCCGACGCGCCCTGGACGGTCATCAAGAGCGACTGCAAAAAGCGCGCGCGCCTGAATGCCTTGCGTTATGTGCTGCACAAGCTGCCCTACACCAACAAGGACCTGAAAAACATCGGCACACTTGACAACCTGCTGGTGGGCCGTGCCCATGTGGTCTACGAGCACGGCGAGCGCCCAGGCGGCGCAATTTTGTAACCTGCCAGGCACTCGTCAGAGAAGCAAAGGCCCCTGTTGGGGCCTTTTTTTCAGGAGCTGCGATATTGACGCCAGGCCAAAAGGAGCCCCGATACAGCCACACCGACAAATACAATGAAAGACCAGTTGGCAATCGAGCCGCCTAGAAAGGTCCAGTCCACCAGACTGCAATCTCCGCCGCCACGAAAAATCATGGGGATGGCCCGCTGCAGGGGGAACGCTTCAATCATTCCGTACAGGTCACGGCCACAAGTTACTACCTCAGGCGGGTACCACTGCAGCCAGCTTTGGGTTGCAGCGACATAGGCACCGGCAATGGCCAGAACGACCATGGCAATGGAGCCTCCGATATGGACACCTTTTTTGCCGCTAGCGCCCGTCAGCGCTGCACAAACAGCTACAAAAATAAGAGCATATCGCTGCACGATGCACATGGGGCAGGGCTCCAACCCCACCACGTTCTGCAAATACAGAATGCCGAAAGCCAGCATGCCCACACATCCCACCGCGATCAAACCCAGCACACGGCGCGGTGTCTGATCAAAATATTCCAATAAAAAATTCAAAATTTGCTTCCTTTGTGCTTTGTGGACATTGCGATTAACCGCCGTATTGGGTGCGGATTGTGCCCGCAAAGTTCCCCTGAACATGGGTACAAACACCCAATCGGGAGCAGGAGTTGCCAAACCGAATAAGATTCGGACTAACGCAAACCAATCATTCGACAGAAGGTATTACATGGCACGCACCGTGAACTGCATCAAGCTTGGCAAGGAAGCCGAGGGGCTTGATTTCCCTCCCTATCCAGGTGAACTGGGTAAACGTATCTGGGAGGGAGTTAGCAAAGAGGCCTGGGCGGCCTGGCTGAAGCATCAAACCATGCTGGTCAATGAAAACCGACTCAATTTGGCTGACGCCAGGGCCCGCCAGTATTTGGCCCGCCAAATGGAAAACCATTTTTTTGGCGATGGAGCGGATGCTGCCCAGGGTTACGTGCCTCCTGCAGCCTGAACTTGACCAATGACAGTGGACCGCGCGGCATGGACCGTGCTGGACACCCATTTCGGCAATGGTCAGGATTTTTGGAATCAGGTAGGCGGTTGGAAAACTGATTCCAACCGACCTTCCATGCTCCACTACGTGGGCATTTGTCCGCTGGATGAGCCACTTCAATGGATACCTGAACTTGAAGCGGTGTTGACAGGAATTGCATCCGGATTCCATCGAATTACCTTTGAAGGCGGGCATGTTTCGCTCACCCTGTGCCTTTGTAATCGGAAGCAGGCACTGGAACAACTGAACATGCAGGCCAATGCGGTGTGGCTCAAGCCAAGCCATGCCATGTGGGACGTTTGGGCTCTGAAGGCCGTTGCGAAACTCTGTTGCCCCGAAGCATCAGTTTTTCTGGATTCCGCGCTGGAGTTAGCGCCCCAACAGATGGCAGAAGCGGATTTCTTCGCAGAATCTGGCGTGGGGTTTGCAGATGGCTTAAATGCCTATTCGTTCAGGCCGCGTAGCCCGCTAACGCGCCGCGGCTTGGTAGGCAGAGCATCCCCGCCAACAGATTGTGTAGTGATTGGAGCAGGCTTGGCCGGAGCCAGCATCGCACGCGCTTTGGCTGTGCGTGGTTGCCAGGTTACTGTGCTCGACAGCAGTTCAGAACCTGCACACGGCGCCTCGGGACTTCCGGTGGGATTGATGGCACCCCATGTTTCCGCAGATGACAGCGCCCTATCCCGCCTGTCGCGCAGTGGCGTGCGTCTGATGATGCAGCATGCCAGCGAAATGCTGACGCGGGGCCGGGACTGGGAGCCCAGCGGGGTGATCGAAATTCAGGACAATGGCTCGGCACTTCGGCATGCTCAGGCTGGCTGGATACGGCCGGCGCAATTGGTGCACGCCTGGCTGGATCATCCCGCCATCCGGTTTAAGGGACGCTCTGAAGTGCACACCATGGAGCGCCGTCAAGGTCAATGGATTTTGACGGGAGAGCACAGCCAAGTTCTTGCGAAGGCCAGTCACCTGGTTCTGGCCAACGCCTCCGGTTGCCGCACCCTACTGCAAGACCCATCAGCGTCCTGTGAGCTGGACCCAGAATTTCACGAAAAACTCGATGGCCTTCAGGAGGTCTTTGGCACGCTGAGCCACGCCCCAATGGTCTGCGCTGAACTGGCGCTGCAAAGTACGCAGTTGCCTGGCACGCCTGTCAACGGCAACGGAAGCTTTGTTCACAGCGTTGAGTTTCAGTCTGAATTGCAGTGGTTTGCGGGCTCGACCTTTGAAACCGACCCGTCGCAATGGGCCGACAAACCAGGCCAGCACTGGGCCAATCATCAAAAGCTATGCCAGTTGCTGCCCGGCATAGGCGAAGCCTTGCGGGTGCCATTTGAGCAAGG